>JAEYYQ010000517.1 GCA_023428365.1 Pseudomonadota bacterium
CACGAGCGGCATTCTGCAGAGTTTCTGCGGCCACCGTCGGATTACGTCGGACTATTGCGTCAAAACGCGCCATACTTACGTTGGCGGCGATACTGAGCGTCGCGGCGGCATTGGGCCTTACCCCGCCAGTCGCTGCCCAGGACGCCGGACCGGCTCCCGCCCCTTCACAACAGCAGATGGCGCCGCCTGCGGCCGCTCAACCCGACCCGGCTCAGGTTAACCAAACCCCGAGCGAGAGCCCGGAGCCCGCCGCCCCATCGGCGATCGGCATAGAGACTGATCAGGGGCAGGTCCCCTCGCCGAACGGGATTCCAGCTGAGACCGATATTTCTGCGGACGATGCAGAGGCACAATCGGCAGTTTCGACCACTCCCGCCCAGCTTCCGCACGATCTCTCGCCTTGGGGGATGTATCAGGCTGCAGACATCGTCGTTAAGGCAGTGATGATCGGACTGGTCATCGCTTCAGTGATCACCTGGACCGTTGGCCTCGCCAAAAGTCTCGAGATCATGACAGCCAGCATGTCCTTGCGCCGGTCACTCGGCAGGATTGCCAGCGAACGGTCGCTTCACGATGCCACGATCCGTTTGCGCGCGCGTCGCGGTCTGCTGGCAGCGATGCTCGACGCAACGGCGTCGGAGGTTCGGATTTCAGGAAGCACTCCCAATCCCGAAGGTGTGAAGGAGCGGGTCGCCTCGCGCCTGCAGCGGATCGAGGCGTCCGCCGCCCGGTCCATTGCCAGGGGAACCGGCGTTCTGGCGACGATCGGCTCGACGGCGCCATTCGTAGGGCTGTTCGGCACCGTCTGGGGCATCATGAACAGCTTCATCGGCATCTCGAAAGCCCAGACGACCAATCTCGCCGTTGTCGCCCCCGGTATCGCGGAAGCTCTGCTGGCAACCGCGATCGGTCTGGTCGCCGCGATCCCTGCGGTCATGATCTACAATCAGTTCGCGCGGTGGATTGCCGGATACCGGCTTCTCGTCGGAGACGCGTCCGCGCACGTGCAGCGCCTGGTTTCGCGTGATCTCGATCGTGCGGGCTTCGAACCCGAGCAGCGCCCCCTGAAGGCAGCGGAGTAAGCCATGGCTGGCGGTCTGCAGGACGGCGACGATCTGGTTGAATCTCATGAGATCAACGTCACGCCGTTCATCGACGTCATGCTGGTCCTGCTGATCATCTTCATGGTAGCGGCACCCTTGTCGACCGTCGACGTTCACGTCGACCTTCCGGTATCCGCAGCCGCGCCACAGCCGCGCCCGGACAAGCCGATCTTTCTCACCATCAAGCCGGACCTGAGCATAAGCGTTGGCAACGATCCGGTGCCACGGCACCAGTTCGCGCAGGCCGTCCATACGGCAACGCAGATGGACAAGAACAGGCGTCTGTTTCTGCGCGCCGACCAGAACGTGCCCTACGGCGAATTGATGAACGTCCTCAATCTGCTGCGCACCGCCGGCTACCTCAAGATCGCCTTGGTCGGGCTGGAGTCCACGGGACAAGCAATCCCGGCCCCCGCTCAACCTGCGCCTGGAACAATAGAGAGCGAGCCAGCACGCACACCATGACGGGTGCAGCAAATCTCCTGGAGTCGCGTGGCCGCCGCTTGATCCGGTGGATCGGTGCAGCGACGCTTGTGATCTCGCTGCATGCTGCTGCCGGCGGCTATGCCATGATGCACCAGAGTGACGATTCCGACGATGAGACGTCCGGCGCGATTGCCATCGAGATCGCACTGGAAACGACGGCAGACACCACAGAGCCGATGAATCTCGCCCCTGGTCCGTTGATGGAAGAGTCGATGCCGACCGCCCCCGCCTCGCAGGAGGTGTTGGAAAAGGTAGAGGACGAAACGCCGGTCGAAGACATGCCCTCTCCGGCTCCCGAGCCCGAAGTCGTGTTGCAGAAGCAAACAGAAGTTGAAACCGAGCCCGAGGAGCAAAAGCCGGAAGAGCAACCCTCTCCTCAAGTGCAAGCGTCGGAGCAGACAGTCGCCGCCCCTCAGACAAGCGCTCCGCCTCCCATCGAAGCGCCGGTCGCCAAAAAGGCGGCAGCCCCCCAACAGGGATCGACACAGTCCGACACGCGGAAGGTTTTATCCTGGCAGCGGTCCGTCGTGCTTCATCTCAACAAACACAAACGCTACCCGTCCAGCGCCCGGTCTCGCGGCGTCGAAGGCGAGGCTCTGGTTCATTTCGTGATGGATCGCAGCGGTCAGGTTTCGGCCATGAAAGTAACCCGGAGCTCCGGATCGGGAATGCTCGACGATGAATCGTTGGAGCTCTTGAAACGCGCTGCCCCCCTGCCGCGTCCGCCTCCCGCTGTCGTCGGAGAACGCCTGGAATTTAGCGTGCCGATCCGTTTCCGCATCCATTAGCTGACCTGCCCCCATCGTCCCGGCCCGCTCCCGGAAAGGCCAACTGGGGGACTGACACTCGTTGAAACCCGGGATACGGTGTCCGCTATGAGCGTGGAGGGGCCGCTTCTGGCGGTGATACTTCACGTCATCGTTAGTAGCTCAGGAGGCACCGCCGTTGATCCCGAAGAAGGAAGATCTCACGATATGCTTCGCGCATGTCGCCTATCAGCTTGGACCGCAGTTTGCGAAGCGGAATCGCGGGATTCGTCATTTCCAGGTCTGGAACCGTGATGAACTTCAGGCCCGGATCGGTGAGGCCGATGTGCTGGTTGTTTCAGGTTTTTGGCGCAACGAACTGGTCGAGCATGCCAAGAAGCTCCGCTTTATCCAGGCTTGCGCTGCAGGAACCGACCAATTCGGACGCGACATCCTGAAGGAGCGCGGCATTCGTCTGGCAAGCGGCAGCGGCATCAATGCCCGCGCCGTGTCCGATCACGCTATGGCCCTGATGCTCTCCATGACCCGCAAGATCCCAGAGGCCCGTGATAATCAGGCCAAGCATGTCTGGCGCGGCATGATCAGCGACTTGACGCAGCGCGAGGATGAACTCGCCGGCAAAACGCTGTTCGTTGTCGGCACCGGCAACATCGGCGATCGACTGGCGCGGCTGGCAAAAGCCTTCGAGATGCGGGTGATCGGCTTCCGCCGCAATACGTCCGCAGGTAAAGGCAGTGCCGACGAAGTACGTAGCATCGCAGAGCTCAAGGGCATGCTGCCGCAGGCCGATATCGTGGCGCTGTGCTGTCCGCTGACGGATGAGACGCGGAACTTGATCGATGGCGAGGCCTTTTCGCGCATGAAGCCGTCGTCGTATCTGATCAACGTTGCGCGCGGTCCGTGCGTTGAGGAAGCAGCTTTGATCAAGGCGCTCACCGATGGCCAGATCGCCGGCGCTGGCATCGACGTTACTGTCGAGGAACCGCTTTCCGCTTCATCAGCGCTTTGGGACGCACCAAACGTTCTGATCACGCCGCACACCGCGGGCGAAACGCGCAAGTATGAGGACAACGTCCTCGATATTCTCGAGGAGAATCTCGACCGCCTCTGGCGTGGCGAGACGACGTTGCGCAATCAAATCGTGTAGCGGGTTCGGCGGAATTACAGGGAAGTCTCGCATGGCCATTCAAGGTGGACGCCACGTCGTCATCATCGGCGCTGGCGCCGTCGGCGCGGTGAGCGCCCTCGAAGCATTACGCGACGGTCATCGCGTGACGATGATCGAACCGGCGACACCGGGCGATGTCCAAGCCTCCAGCTATGGCAACGCCGGATGGCTCTCCTCGCATTCCGTCATTCCGCCCGCCACGCCCGGGGCCTGGAAACAGATTCCGAAATACCTGTCCGACCCGCTCGGACCACTGGCTGTGCGTTGGAGCTATCTGCCCAAAGCGCTGCCGTGGCTGATCAAATACCTCCAGTCCGGATCGACGGAGGCGCGCGTCGAAGAAACGGCACGCGCCTTGCGCGATCTGCTGAAGGATGCCCCGGTTCTTCACAAGTCTCTGGCGGAAGAAGCAGGCGTCAGCCATCTGATCGAGCGTATGGGCGTGATGCACGTCTATAAGTCGCGCGAACAATTTGAGAAGGACGACGGTTTCGGCTGGAAGATCCGCAAACGCGTCGGCATCGATTGGATGGAGATCGATGCCGACGAAATGCGCCAGCGCGAACCGGATCTCGATCCCAGCTACAAATTCGGTGTCGTCGTCGAGGAAGCAGGACGCTGCCGCGACCCCGGCAGCTACGTCGCCGCACTTGTCGATCATGCACGTTCACTCGGCGCCGAGATGGTCTCCACCAAAGCTCAGCGGCTGCGCGTCGAGAACGGAAAACTGGTATCCGTCGTCACAGATACTGGCGAGATCAATTGCGATGCCGCCGTTGTCGCAGCGGGCGCCCGCTCGAAGCATCTGGCGGCCTCACTGGGTGACGATCTCCCGCTCGAAACCGAGCGCGGCTATCACATCATGATCGAGAACGCAGAAGCCGGTCCGCGCATGACCTGCATGCATGGTGAAGGCAAATTCGTCGTCAATCCGATGGATAAGGGCCTGAGATGCGCGGGCCAGGTCGAGATCGGCGGGCTGGAGGCGGAACCGAATTGGAAACGCGCCGAGATCTTGCGGGACCATCTGCTTGCCATGTATCCGAAATTGCCTCGCGATCTTCCCGCCAATCGCATCAAGCAATGGATGGGCTTCCGTCCAAGCATGCCGGACGGTAAGCCGTGCATTGGATACGCGCGGTCCACTTCCGATGTCGTGTACGCGTTTGGCCATGGGCACGTCGGATTAGTCGGTTCAGCGCGCACTGGCCGGCTCGTGGCTCAGC
>JAEYYQ010000075.1 GCA_023428365.1 Pseudomonadota bacterium
GGTCATCGAGCTGATGCTGGGCGAAGTATCCGACCTCGATGCGATTGACGCCGAAAATCTGGCCTGACATCGCCTTGAGCTTGCCCGCCAGAAGCTTCGCGAACGTGCTCTTGCCGTTACCGTTCTGGCCGAGCAAGGCAATGCGATCGTCGTTATCGATGTTGAGATTGAGCCGGTTGAGGATGGGCTTTTCGGCCTCATAGCCGACCGCGGCACTTTCAATCCGCACCAGCGGACTGGCGAGCGGCTTGTCGGCCTTGCGAAAGACGAACGGGACGACGCGATCTTCCACCTGCGCCACGATCGGTTTCATGCGCGCCAGAGCCTTCACGCGGCTTTGCGCCTGCGTGGCTTTGCTCGCCTTGGCCTTGAAGCGGGTGATGAACGCTTCGATGCGGCGACGCTCCTCGTCTTGCCGCTTCTTCAGCTTGAGCTGCTGACCCTGGCGCTCACGGCGCGCGTCATCGAAATCATCATAGCTGCCGGTGTAGAGCGTGAGCTTGCCGCGATCGAGATGCAGGATCGCGCCAACCACGCGGTTGAGCAGGTCACGGTCATGGCTGACGATAAGGACCGTGTGCGGATAGCTGGTCAGATAGTTTTCGAGCCAGAGCGTGCCTTCGAGGTCGAGGTAGTTGGTCGGCTCGTCGAGCAGCAGCAATTCCGGTTCCAGAAACAGCACGGCGGCGAGTGCGACGCGCATGCGCCAGCCGCCGGAGAATTCACGGCAGTGGCGGCGCTGGGCCTCTTCGTCGAAGCCGAGGCCGGACAGAATCTGCGCAGCGCGCGACGGAGCGGAATGCGCGTCGATATCGGCAAGGCGCTGATGGATGTCAGCGATCCGGTGCGGGTCTTGGGCGGTTTCAGCCTCGGCGAGCAGGTCCGCCCGCTCCTTGTCGGCCGACAACACCCAGTCGATCAGCGTGTCATCGCCGCCCGGCGCTTCCTGGGCGACGTAGCCGACGCGCGTTGTCTTCGGCCAGCTGATGGTGCCGCCGTCAGGCGTCAGATCGCCGGTCATAAGCCGCAGCAGCGTTGTCTTACCGGCGCCGTTGCGTCCGACCAAGCCAACCTTATGCCCGGCCGGGATGCCAGCCGTGGCGCCATCGAAGATCGGCTTGCCCTCGATGCGAAAGGTGAGGTCGTTGATATGCAGCATGGGGGCGGGACATAGCGGCTGGCGCGCGGATTGTCACCTGGGCTGAGGGGTGGGCCTGAACCGTTAGCCAGCAACCACGGGCTTCAAAGACTCACCGAGCAGGCGCATCTGCACATCCTCCTCGGTGATCGACAACTGCGCGGCAAACCAGTCCTGAACCAACCTGCAGACCTGGTTGGGTGTGGCTTGAGCCAGCGCGCGCGGGTTCGAGAAGAGCTGAAGATCCTGATCTGTCCAGCCACGCGCCGTCAGAGCGGCTGTCAATGCCTCATAGTCAGTCTTGCGCGGCGGCAATTGAGCAGCCGGCGATTTGCGCCCCTCTGCGACGGCGGTGAACACTGACGTGACCTGCCGCTGCAGCGGTTGGGCATGCTGTGGCTGGGCCATCAGATCGAGGACATGAGGGCTGGTTTCGCCCTGGCTGATGTAGCCGTAACAGGCCTCTATGCTAGTGTTCTGCAGGTGTTTGAGATTGTCCAGAAAACTGGCCGCGATCCCGCGCAACGCATTGGGAGAAGCGGCGAGAGCCTCGGTTGCATGTTCGCGGCGAAGCGCCACGACCGCTCCGGCCAGATGCTTGGAAATCGCTTCGTCGTCGCGCTGTTCGCTCTTGAGCTTGGCTGCTTCTTCAAGCCGCTGCGCGTACCAGTCGGGAAACTCGCGCTTGATCAGCTGCCACAGCGCGGTGCGTTGGAAGGCCTGATCGATCTGCCGGGTATCGCCGCCGGTGAGCTGGAACGGTGCGGATGCGGATTGTGGTGTACCGGCGCCGGATTGCTCCTGCGAGGTTACGAGTGACATCACCCTCGTGGCGAGTTCCGGCTGCGTTGCGAAAACCCAGCCGGCACCGCCGAGAATGGCGAGGAAAAGCAGGACGAGAACGATCTTACGTCCGCGCTTGCGACGCGGCTGCTCCATTTCCTCGAAGTCGTCCTCGTGGGTGGTCACGTCGTCCAGAGTCGGGTGGTCCGCGGGTGCGACCGACGTCATCCGGCCCCTGGCATCGTTGTGCGAAGGATGGGCGGGTTCCGAGCGAAACGGAGCGCCAAACTGCTGCTCGGGATGATGACGAGGATTTGCGGCGGGCTGAGCGGAGCGAGATGGTGGTTCAAACGCCGGCGCGGGGCGCCGCGGCATCGGTGCGGCTTGAGGAGCAGGGCGCGGAGGAAACACCGCAGGAGCAGGACGCCAATCGGCGAAACCCTGCCGCCAGATTAGGTCGGTCGGCCGCAGATGGCCGAGATCGACGAACTTGCGCATTTCGGGATCGGACAGCGGACCAAACTGCTGTCCATCCCGGGCAAGATACCATTCGATCTGTGGAGCTGGGCCCGCCATCAAGTGTCGTTATCCATTCAGGCTGCAACCTGGAGTGTATTTCTTCAGCCTGCCGGCCAGCAAGCGTCTGATGTCCTGCCAGTTCACAGTTTAATCCTTTTGCCGGAACTGCGGGTCGACAGGCACTTGGTAAGCATTAGCCAAACGGTTGGTCATATTGGCAAGTCCAACGACGGCATAAAGCTCATTGATTTGTGCGTCGGTCGCACCTTTAGCGCGTGCGGCGGCACCGTGACTGGCCATGCAATACTCGCAGTTGTTGGTAATCGAAACCGCGAGATAGACCAATTCCTTGGTCTTGGGGTCAAGCTCACCCGGACCCATGATGCTTTTGAGGCTGTCCCAGGTATGGCGCAGCATCCGCGGCTCATTCGCCAGATATTTCCAGAAGTTATTGACCGACTTGATGTTGCGGGTGGCCTTGATGTCGTCGAAAACCGCCTTGACCTCGGGCGGAGCGGACTTCTCGCTGATCGGTTTCATGGCTGGCTCACTTGCTGGTGGGGGAAGGTGAAGCTATAACGCGGCCCAACACGCCACAAACTCCAGGACAGAGACCGCAAATGGCCATCGAGCGTACATTCTCCATCATCAAACCCGACGCCACGGCGCGCAATCTGACCGGCAGCGTCAATGCGGTCATCGAGAAGGCAGGCCTGCGTATCGTCGCGCAAAAGCGCGTGCGCTGGACGACGGCCCAGGCCGAGAAGTTCTACGAGGAGCATAAAGCGCGTCCGTTTTATGGCGAACTTTGCACTTTCATGACGTCCGG
>JAEYYQ010000556.1 GCA_023428365.1 Pseudomonadota bacterium
CTTTTGGTCGGCGCCGTGAGCTACGACGTCTTCAATGCCATGTTCATGGAGCCCAGCCAGCTGCAGAGTCTCATTCATGACGTGGCGATCCGGCTTGTCGCGGGTGTTGTCGCGGCGACTGTGCTGCTGATGATCGCGGACCTCATCTGGTCGCGGGTTTTCTGGCGGCGCGAGCTGCGCATGACGCGTCAGGAAGTCAAGGACGAGCACAAGCAGTCCGATGGCGATCCTCTGCTTAAGGCGCGCATGCGCTCTCTGGCACGTGATCGCTCGCGTCGGCGGATGATGGCAGCTGTTCCGCGCGCCACGCTGGTTATCGCCAACCCGACTCACTATTCGATCGCGCTGCGCTATGTGAAGGAGGAGGATCCTGCGCCGCGTGTTCTGGCGAAAGGGAAGGACCTAATTGCACTCAAAATCCGCACTCTAGCCGAGGAAAATGACATCCCCGTTATAGAAGACAAGCTTCTGGCAAGATCGATGTACGACAAGGTGGAGGTCGATAAGATAATTCCGCCCGAGTTCTACAAGGCGGTCGCGCAAATTGTCTTCTATGTCATGTCGCGCGGAAAAAAGAGCAGGGCTTGACGCACGGGGTCAATTCGAATGCTGAAGGATGTGTGTGAGGCTCATCAGCGTGAAATCGCAATGGCGGACGCAGTCCGGGAGGTCGCTTCAGAGTTGCGATTGATTGAATCGGCAGACCTTGTTGCGTACATCTGTGCGGAGCGGTTCGCTAATATCGATCAGCTCGTCAACTCATCGACGGAACTCTTCTATAAGCCGGGAACGATTTCGTTCGCGCGTTCTGCGGATGTCGTCATGAACTGGGGTGAATCCCCAATCGTTGTCCTGGACATGGAATTCAATCATCGGCAGATACAAGTATATTTCAAGCTGAAGCTTGAGGCTGTCCAGGCTGGTGTCGAGATTGATTATATCAAGTTTGGGCAGGCTTCAGCCGATCCTCGGGAAAATACCAGGAGCTTGATTCGGGCTATCGCCGATGCGCGTCTTGGTCCGGTCACATCTCGAATTGCCTTCGGATATGCCTCAGCCAGAGCGAATCAGTAGTTTTTTCTCCGCGAGGATTTCAAAATAAACGCCAGAGAAATCAGCGGTCAGCCTCGGACAAGACTGACCTTCTAACAAAGAGGCCTTCGCTAGGTTGGGGCCTTTATGATTCCTGTCCATCTCTTTAATCTCGTTTCTCAACATAATAATTGGCTTTCCGTGCGCCAGTCGGCGATCGCCGGTAATATCGCCAATGCCAATACGCCCGGCTACAAGGCCGTCGATGCCGCCGCATTCGAGGGTGAGCTCAATTCCGCGCGTCTTGCGATGACGGCGACGCATGTCGGGCATATGGGGCCGGTGGTGGGAACCACGCCGGTTGCCGACGCGCGTGAGGAGGAGGCCTGGAACATCGTTCATTCCGGTAACTCCGTCAGCCTCGAGCAAGAGATGGTGAAGGCCGGTGAGGTCAATCGCTCGTACGCCATGAATACCGGCGTGCTGAAAGCGTTTCACCGCATGTTGATGGCCAGCACGAAGGGATAACCAGGGATGTCGGATCCTCTGCAGGTCACGATGAAGGTGGCGGCCTCGGGCCTCCAGGCGCAATCGGATCGCGTGCGCGTCGTTTCGGAGAATATGGCCAACGCACAGTCGACAGCAACAACGGCGGGTGCTGATCCCTACACGCGCAAGACGGTCAGCTTCGAGAGTGAGATCGATCGGCTGACCGGCGCCAATCTCGTGAAAATCGAGAGTGTCGATTTCGATCGTTCTCCTTTTCGTCTTGAGCATGATCCGGGGCATCCCGCCGCCGACGAGGCCGGGTACGTCAAGCTGCCGAATGTGAACTTGCTCATCGAGATGGCCGATATGCGTGAGGCCAATCGCTCCTATGAGGCCAACCTTCAGGTGATCAAGCAGGCGCGAGAGATGATCTCGATGACCATCGACCTGTTGAGGTCGACCTGATGCTTGATCGTATTGCCCCTCTTGGATCTTCATTTGCGCCAACTGGGCCGACTGTCCCGGTGGGCAATGTCGCACAGCCTGCGCAGATCGCGCCGGCGGCCGGTGCGGGGAATACCGATTTCGCGGCGCTGCTTGGCTCATTGTTCACCGATACGACGAACACGCTGCGCACGGCTGAAGCGACCTCGATTGCCAGCATTAAAGGGCAGGCGACCACGCAGCAGGTCGTTGAGGCTGTGATGTCGGCCGAGCAAACGCTGCAGGCGGCCATTGCCATTCGCGACAAGGTAACGGCCGCCTATCTCGAACTTAGCCGGATGCAGATTTAGCAGGGAAACGAACCTAAAATGCGAGCGCTTGCGATTGCAGCCACCGGCATGAATGCCCAGCAGCTAAATCTGGAAGTCATTGCCAACAACATTGCGAACATCAACACGACCGGCTTCAAGCGGGCGCGGGCGGAGTTTACCGATCTGCTCTATCAGACAGAACGCGCGGCCGGAGCACCCACCCGGGGTGGTGAAAATATGATCCCGGAAGGTGCGCAGGTTGGTCTTGGTGTGCGCACCGCCGCTATCCGAAACCTGCATCTGCAGGGATCGATGACCAATACCACGAACAAGCTCGATGTGGCGCTGAACGGTCGCGGCTGGTTTCAGATCGAGGGTGCTGACGGCGAAACCCTTTATACGCGAGCAGGGGCTTTCAATAAGAATGGCGACGGCCAGATCGTGACGGTCGACGGCTATCTCGTGCAGCCCGCAATGACCATTCCCAACAATGCCACCAACGTGGTGATCAATGAGAGTGGTGAAGTTTTCGTCCGCATCGAGAATGAACCGGAGCTTCAGAGTATTGGCCAACTCACCCTCGCCAATTTCGCAAACGAGGCTGGTCTCGATCCGCTTGGCGGCAACCTTTACCGCGAGACCGTCGCTTCCGGCGCCGCCGTTGTCGGTGTCCCAGGAAACCCAGGCTTCGGTACCGTTCACCAGGGCTATCTTGAGAATTCCAATGTCGATCCCGTGAAGGAAATCACGGAACTGATATCTGCGCAGCGCGCCTACGAAATGAATTCGAAAGTCATCCAGGCTGCCGACGATATGATCGGAACAATCGCCAAGGGTATCCGCTAACATGATGATGGCGTCCCGTAACAGCACGAGACGTTTCGGACGCGCACTCGCTGCACTGGCGGCGGTGTGCGCTGTTGTTGCCGTGGCTGCCCCGGCATCGGCAACAACGCAGCGCCTGCCTGTGCCGAGAATCGCGATCTATCCCGGCGATCCAATTGGGCGTGATCAGTTAACGGAACGGTTGTTTGATGCGAGGTCGGTGAGCCAGACGGCCATCTTCATGACGCCCGATGCCGTGCTCGGAAAGGTCGCGCGACGCACCCTGCTGCCAGGCAAGCCAATCCCGGTCAACGCATTGCGGGACGCGTATGTCGTCACGCAGGGCAAGTCCGCGTTCGTGGTTTTCCAGTCTGATGGCCTGACGATAACCGGTCTTGGCGTCGCGCTGCAGTCCGGCGGCATCGGCGATGTTGTCAGTCTGCGCAACGCGGATACAGGCACGATCATTCGCGGCACCGTGATGGCTGACGGCAGCGTCAGAGTGGGGGCGCAGTGATCTTACGCGCAGCAGTCGCAATTTTGATCACAGTGATCGCGGCGACGTCTGCAATGGCGGCCAGCCGCATCAAGGATATCGTGTCGGTGCAGGGCGTGCGGGTTAATCAACTCGTCGGGTACGGGCTTGTCATCGGCCTGAACGGGACCGGCGATAGCCTGCGCAATTCGCCGTTCACCGAGCAATCAATGCAGTCGATGCTCGACCGCATGGGCGTGAATATTCGCAACTCGCGTTCGCGCGCGAAGAATGTTGCCGCTGTTATCGTCACTGCGGAATTGCAGGCGTTCGCAGGCCAAGGCTCTCGCATGGACGTAACGGTGTCATCGCTCGGTGACGCGACGTCGCTCGCCGGCGGCACGCTTGTGATGACCCCGCTATCTGCCGCTGATGAGCGCATTTACGCTGTTGCCCAGGGCCCGATCGCGGTGACGGGATTTGCGTCTGGCGGCAAGTCGGAGACGCTTACCCAAGGCGTGCCCACCACAGGACGCATCGCGAACGGGGCGCTGGTCGAGCGCGAAGCGCCCGGCCGCTTTGGCGATGAACGGTTCATCGTGTTGGAGCTGAGGAGCCCTGATTTCAATACAGCGGTTCGCATCGCCGATACGATCAACGCTTATACCGGCCAGACCTACGGCGTTCGTTCTGCCCGGGAAGAAGATCTGCGCACGATCACGCTGGCGCGGCCACATAATATCAGTCCAGCGCGTTTTCTCGCCGAAGTTGGTTCTTTGCTCGTTGAAACGGACGCACCTGCGCGGGTGGTTATTGACGAGCGGACTGGCACGATTGTCATCGGTCAGGATGTGAAGATTTCAACGGTTGCGGTCGCCCACGGAAATCTATCGGTGCGCGTGACAGACTTGCCAAAGGTTTCGCAACCAGCGCCGTTCGGCGAGGGCAGGACGGTCGTGACGCATGACACAGTGGTGGACGCTATCGAAGAAGGTGGCAACATCGCCATCGTCGGCGGAACCAATCTGCACGTGCTGGTCAATGGGTTGAATAAGATCGGTCTGAAGCCGCAGGGCATTATTGCCATCCTGCAGGCCATCAAGACCGCAGGGGCGCTTCAAGCAGAACTGGTCGTGCAATGACGAATGTTTTCGCACTTCTTCGGGTCGCCGTTCCAGTTGCCGGGTGCGCCGTTGCTGTTGTTGGACTTGCTATTTCTCCAACGCTTGCCGAGCAGGATTGGATGCCCGTCATTGCTTCGACCAATGTCGATGGGGCACAGTTTTCGCGGCAGTCGGGTGCGGCCAGCGGCTGGGATCCTCTCGTGCTGAAAGGCCCCAAGCAATTCGCGCCAATCACGACGCAGTCGATTTCGCCGAGAGTTGCTGAACAACAAGATCGCGGTGTGATCTGGAATCAGCCGATGTTGACCCCGCGGCAGCCTGCTCCAGTTCCAGGCCGCGCCGAGCCGCAAAGGCAGGCAG
>JAEYYQ010000625.1 GCA_023428365.1 Pseudomonadota bacterium
AGTGCCATCGACCCCCCGGGGTTCAAGCCTCCTTGAATCTATAGCCGACACCGTAAAGTGTCTCGATCACATCGAAGTCGTCGTCTACTTGCTTGAACTTCTTGCGCAATCTCTTGATGTGGCTATCGATCGTACGGTCGTCGACGTAGACTTGATCGTCATAGGCGGCATCCATCAGGGCGTCGCGCGTCTTGACGACACCCGGACGGGTGGCGAGCGCCTGAAGAATGAGAAATTCAGTTACCGTCAGCGTCACTGGCCTATTGTCCCAGTGGCAGGTATGGCGCTCCGGGTCCAGGCGCAGCTTGCCACGCTCCAGCACACGGGCGGCTTCCGCCTGCGCATTGGCGGCGTCCTTCGGCTGGAAGCGCCGCAGGATCGCCTTTACGCGCTCGACGACCAGACGCTGCGAAAACGGTTTTGCAATGTAATCGTCGGCGCCCATCTTCAGGCCGAACAACTCATCGATCTCCTCATCCTTGGAGGTGAGGAAGATGACGGGCATGTCGGACTGCTGGCGAACGCGCCGCAGCAACTCCATCCCGTCCATCCGCGGCATCTTGATATCGAAGATGCCAAGATCTGCCGTCTCTTCGGTCAGAGCCTCAAGGGCTGCTACGCCGTCGTTATAGGTTCGTACCTTGTAGCCCTCGGCCTCAAGGGCCATTCTCAGCGACGTCAGAATGTTCCGCTCGTCGTCGACGAGAACAATCGTACTTTTCTCTTTCATGGTCCCTTGCCCTGGACGTGGTGGGGACGGCTCTATGGCGCGTCTATGTAGGAAATGTGGCACTAACGTTTGTGCCAAGCCCAGATTGAATACTAGCTGAATAGGCTAGCCTGCACAGCGAGGCAAGCCAACGCGGTCAACAGGAATCGGTCAACCCCGATGTCTTCTGCGACATCTTCTTCAAGCGGCAACTCAACCTCCGACGCAGCGAGCAGCGCTCTCCAGCTTCTCAGATGCGCCCGGAAAGGCGCGCTGGCGACCATAGATCAAGAATCGGGCCACCCGTACGCATCCCTTGTCACGGTGGCCACTGAACCCGATGGAACGCCGATTTTTCTGTTGTCGCAGCTGGCTTTACATACGCGCAACGTTGTCGCAGACGCCCGGGCGAGTGTCTTGATCGACGGCAGTGACGCAGCAGGCAATCCTCTGGCTGGCGGTCGCGTGACCCTGATTGGAACGGTCGCTCCCACGGTTAGCGAGACTGCCGCTCGCCGCTTTCTTGCCCGGCATCCGTCCGCCCAGGGCTATGCCGGCTTCGCGGATTTCTCCTACTTTGCGCTGCAGGTTGAGCGCGCTCACTTCATTGGCGGCTTCGGCCGCATCTCGACGCTGGCCGCGTCGGATGTGCTGATCGATGTCGGCGGAGCCGAATCATTGATCGCGGCTGAGCCCGAACTGCTGGATGTGCTAAATCGGGAGGCGGCGTCTCGGCTTGAACGGTTAGGTCAGAACCGGTCGGGAGGGCAGCACGGAAAATGGCGCGCGATTGCCCTCGATCCAGCAGGCGTCGATATCGCTCTTCATGATGAGACGATCCGCCGTGTCGATTTTCCAAGCCAGGCCAACAAGCCGGGTGAGGTTCTGCAGATGATCGCCGAACTGGAGTAGGCGGCTCATCGGTTAAGCAAAGCAACGCTATCGGACCTTCTCCGGGGCCAATGTATACACCGGCCCTTCCCCCGCCTCATAAATCATGTCCAATCCGTTTCAGGGATGAAACAGCCGTTCGGCCCCTTGGTGCGTCGGCATTTTTGCATGCTCCGGACCCCGGAAGAGGATCCGAGACGCATGTGAGGAAGTTATTGAGGGATGACAGTGAAGACAGAGCTTTTCCCGCTGGCTGATGCGCGGGATGTTCGCCGAAATGGCGGTGTTGTCGATTTGCTGACGGAGGCCGTGAAACGCGGGGAAGGGCGTTTCGCCGCCACGGGTGCGTTCGTTGTCGAAACAGGCACGCATACAGGCCGCTCGGCGCAGGATAAATTCCTTGTCCGGGATGACGTAACGGAAAACACCGTCTGGTGGGACAATACAAAATCCATGACGCGCGAGCAGTTCGAGCTGTTGCGCGAAGATTTTCTAGCCCACGCGCGCGGCCGCGATCTGTTCGTTCAGGAACTGTTCGCGGGTGCTGATCCAGCACGGTCGCTGAAGGCGCGGATCGTGTGCGAGTACGCATGGCATGCGCTCTTCATCCGGCATTTGCTGCGGCGACCGGGGCCGGGCGATCTCGACGGATTTGCACCAGGCTTTACGGTTGTCGACCTGCCGAGCTTCAAGGCCGATCCAAAGAGACACGGATGCCGCAGCGAGACCGTGATCGCGTGCGATTTCTCTCGCGGGCTGGTCCTGATCGGCGGCACGTCCTACGCCGGCGAGATCAAGAAGTCCGTGTTTTCGTTCCTCAATTTCCAGCTGCCCGCGCGGCAAGTCATGCCAATGCACTGTTCCGCGAATGTCGGCGCGAGCGGCGACGCAGCGGTATTCTTCGGACTTTCGGGTACCGGCAAAACGACGCTTTCGGCCGATCCCAAACGCACGCTGCTGGGCGATGATGAACACGGGTGGTCGGATACGGGTATCTTCAACTTTGAAGGCGGCTGCTACGCCAAGACGATCCGGCTCTCAGCTGAGGCGGAACCGGAAATCTGGTCGGCGTCCAACCGGTTCGGGACCGTTCTGGAAAACGTGGTGCTGAAGCCCGATACCGCAGAACCCGATTTCGATGATGCTCGACTGACCGAGAACACGCGCGCCGCTTACCCGCTTGATTTCATTGCAAACGCCAGCTCGACTGGACGTGCGGGGCATCCCAAGAACATCGTCATGTTGACGGCGGACGCATTCGGTGTTCTGCCGCCGATCGCGCGCCTGACGCCCAGTCAAGCGATGTATCACTTCTTGTCGGGGTATACGGCGAAGGTGGCTGGTACCGAAAAAGGGATGGGGGCTGAGCCGCAGGCGACGTTCTCGACCTGCTTCGGTGCTCCGTTCATGCCGCGGCATCCGAGTGTCTATGGCAACCTGTTGCGTAACCTCATCTCGCAGCACGATGTTGATTGCTGGCTGGTCAATAC
>JAEYYQ010000004.1 GCA_023428365.1 Pseudomonadota bacterium
ACGACATGGATCACGGTCGCCGCAGCGGCAAAGCCGGCGAGACCCCATCCCAGTTCATCCATCATCACGATGCAATCCGAACCAGACACTGATCCTGGCTCTGTGCGCGACTCTTGCGACAGCAATATTACGGTCGTCTTGGCGGGCCTGCGCCGCCTCTACCTGTAGATGTAGGTCACGACGAAAATCAAATCAGGCGGGATCGCATTGCGCGGCGGGAATGGAAAACTCGACTGCTTCGTCGCAAACACGACATTCTGATCAAGGCCCGCAACACTCGATGGCCTCACGACCTGAGTGCTGACCAGACTGCCGTTCTTATCGAGCGTAATCCGCACCGTCACCCGGCCGCGCGTATTGCTCAATTGCGGCATGGTACGCTGCAGGGCGCGAATCACCCCGCGCGCGAAGGCATCATTCTCACCGGACCGTGTGATGCCAGGAGGACGCTCGACGCCGGCGCCTGCTCCACCGAAAGGTGCCGTAAATACTTGCGGCGGCGGCGTGAGATCGAGGCTGGCTGTGCGTGTCTTCTGCTGCGGACGCGGCTCCTGCTTCTCCTGTTTCTGGTGGGCCTTGGTCTCCTCGGGCTTGGTCTGTTCCGTCGGCTTCGCGGTCTTCGGCGACGGCTCTTGAACTTGCTTTTTAAGGCCCTCTCCAGGACGCGCAGGTTCCGTCAACACCGGTTCTTTGGGAGCGGGAACGGGCTCGACCGGCGGCTTGCTCTGTGCCTCCACTGGAGGTTCAGGAGGGGGCGTTGGCGGCTGGGGTGGCGGCGCAACAGGCGTCGGCTGGATATTGGGCGTCGGCGGTGTTCGCGCGCCCTTGGCGCGATCATCCACCGTCGCGCGGCCGCGTAAATCAGCCTCGGTGATAATGGCAACGCTAATGGCTTCGTCCGCTCCGCCCGGATCGCCAAGCCTCCGCAAGGTCGACGACGATGTCTGGTTGAAGCTCACAAAGAACAGCGCGTGATTCAGGATCACGGCTCCGAGGGCGATGCCGAAACGGCGGTCGTCCTGCACAATAGCTGCTTTTATCGCCTGCGCGTCGAACCGTGGTCCCTCGAGCTCAGGCAGTGCGCTCGCCTCATTCATGCGCGCACTGTAGTCAATTTCACTCTGTCCGCCGACAGTGGACGATCAATTTGTCCCAGGCTAAGTGCATTGTGTCCACGCTGCCACTTATGCGCGATTTGAGCATCGTAGGAGGGCCGCGGAGAACAGCTGTCCTTAGGCTCATGTCATCAAAAACTCCAAGCGCTGATCAACGCGCGCTGGAGATATTTCGATAATCTCTGCGCTGACCACATCCTCGGCAACGAACGGATCTTCTTGCACCCGCGCCTCCAGATCGCCGCGCGAGATGTTGTGGGCAAGAACAACACCACCGGCGTTGGGCTTGAGGCTGCCCGTCATGAGGAACACACCATCCGCAAACCCGCGCGAAATCCAGGCTTTGTGGCCTTCCATATGATTCGGCGCGTCGACCTTGTTGACGGAAAACCTGAGCATCACAACGAACATCGCGTCGCCTCCGTTATATTGACCTATATGATTGAACCGCGAACCCCTGCCCGCATTTCCTATCATCCCGTCACGCTCAATGTCGCCGCGGCAAGCACCAAATACCGGCCCACTTTCGCGACGGCGACGAGCGCCAGGAATGTGAAAAACGGTTCTCGCAACACACCGGCAATCACGGTGATCGGATCGCCAATTATCGGCACCCAACTGAGAAGCAGCGACCACCTGCCATAACGGCGATACCACTGCTGGGCGCGCTGAAGGGCTGCCGCATCCGCCGGGAACCACCTGCAGTCGCGATAGTGTTCGATGCCCCGCCCCAATATCCAGTTGATCACGGAGCCCAGGACATTTCCCAAGCTGGCGATACTGATCAATGCCCAGGCGGGATAGCTGTCCACCAACAACAGGCTGACGAGGACGGCTTCCGATTGCATCGGCAGGATGGTGGCAGCAGCAAGGGCGGAAAAAAACAACCCGCCATAGACGGCGAACTCGGTCATGACGTTGGGTAATCCGAAGACAACATCATGACGTATGAGGCCACTGCGGATGATACCGATCGATGACGAACGCGTGGGAATGACGATGGCCGTCGCCCGTACGCATGGCCCCGGCGAGATGGGGATGGTCCGCATCGAGCGTCGCGTGCGTGTGCTCGATTTCTTCGGGATCGTCAACCGGCCACAGTCTGGTCGCGAGCAGGATTGCGACGCCTGCGATGATACCGAGCACGGAT
The DNA here is from genome assembly GCA_023428365.1 of Pseudomonadota bacterium. Taxonomy (GTDB): domain Bacteria; phylum Pseudomonadota; class Alphaproteobacteria; order Rhizobiales; family Hyphomicrobiaceae; genus ZC4RG25. Next base: position 2,266 of record JAEYYQ010000004.1, read on the forward strand.
AGCAGCTCTGGAAAATTGAACAGTTGTCGGATATCCTAGGCCCAGTAAAATCTACAGACCGAGACAGCAGAGATTATTGTCGTCTGCGAGAGGGTGGCCGCGCGCAATACTACATCCATCCGGAACTCCAGCGCGCGGATGCCAAGTTCTTTAGCAAAGTGGCCACGCGAGGATTCCCTATGGAACATTCAGACGGCCCGGCACGAAAGTTATTCGCCGAGATTTTTCAGGAAAACGGCAGCGAATATATCGTTGTCCATGACGGTACAGGTCATGAGCACGACCGTTGGGGCCCGACCTACCCTCCGACGATGTCAAGGCTTCTGCAGGAACGATTGATAAAAACCTGGCAGGCGAAAGGCTTCGAGGTCATCAAGGTCGAATAAATTATTCAGCCGAAGGACACCATCGACAACACCTCGCCGCAGGTCAGTCGAGAGGTTTGGTCTCCGGCATAGCTGACAGAAGCAGCAGTACGGCAGCGAAAGCGATAGCCGCAAGCACAAGGAATGTCATCGACGTACCGAAGCTGTCCGCAAGGCGTCCGGCTACAAATGTGCTGATCGCAGCGCCAACTCCGGCAGCGCTCCCGACAATTCCCTGCATGAGATTGAAGCGCCCGGTACCGCGCGTGGTGTCGGCAAGGTTCAGCGGTATAAGCACACCCAACACGGCTGCCGTAATGCCATCGAGCAACTGCACGCCCACAATGACATAGGGCTCCGTGGTGTAGGCAAGCAGTGCGCCGCGAATGGGCAGTACGGCGAAACCTATCAGCAGAAGCGGTCGCCGTCCCCAGCTCTGAGCCAGCGCACCGACTTTCGGCGAGATCGCAGCAACGATCAGTTGCGGCCCGATAATGCACGCGGCGATCAACGCCGTCGCCCATTGGTTCGACCGCATCGCCATCTCGCTCCCGACCAGCGGCAGCATCGCGGCGTTGGCCGTTTGAAATAACAGGATCGACACGGTAAGCACGATGATGGGGCGCTTAAGGACCGTCTCGGCGATGCTGCTTGGTGTCGGAACGTCGCCGGATTGAAAACCGCCATCGGCCATCAGCGGGTGAATCTCATTGTTGCGAATAGAAAGCAGTGCCCATATCGCCGGGATGGCCATCGCGGCGGTCACATAGAATACGGCCTGTGCCGAGATGAAGTAACCGCACGCTCCCATTACGCCGGCGGCGATGGCAGTCCCCAATGACATAAATCGCGCATTGCGACCGAGGCGCGGCCCGACCGCCGCATGGCCAACGAGGCCGAGAGATATGGCGGCAATCGCCGGCCCGAGCACGGAGCTGGCGCCGGAGTGGAGCAGTTTGCCCGTGATAACGGAGAGATAAAGAGGGGAGGATGCAATCAGGAGAGCGCTCACTCCTAAGCAGACAACGGCAATAGCCGCTGTGCGCCGTTTCGATGGAGCGGCGTCAACCAGCCATCCACCTGGGATTTGAAACAGCAGTGCCGTAATACTGCCGAGTGACAACACGAAACCGATATCGGTTTGCGTCCACTTCTGGGTAGTCAGATAAATTGAAAGAAAAGGCCCAAAACCCGTCTGAATATCGGCAACAAAGAACGTGAACCAGTCAAGTCCACGCTGGCTCGCATGCGATGCCCTACCCGCCTCCCTGGTGATTTTCGGGCCAGCTTTTTGCAAGCGCTGCTCCTACGTTTGCGCCTGCTGGCCGCCTCAGCGGCCAGTGACCATTTAATCGTCCACTGGCACGATTACCGGAATGTTTGCCGTATATTCGGGTGCAAGTCTCAATCGTTCCCGGTCAACCTCCATGATTACGAACGATTTTGAATCCTGGGTATCGAAACGAAATGCGCGCCAGTCGATCGCAATCTTCCGCGTGCCGATGCCAAGGAAGCCCCCCATCTCTACGACGGCCGCCTGCAGCTTGCCGTCCCGGTCCGTAAGGAGATCAATAATCCGGCCAGAATCACCTTGGGGCGTGCGGACTTCCCGTCCCAGAAGGCTTTCAAGCTGCTGTGTCTGTGTCGGATCGGTGTCCAACGCTGCAGGAAGGCTTTGGGCGCTTGAGCAGACACCCAACAGCGCAAGCATCACCAATAGGGTCGAACGGAACCTGCTCGATAGTCTCAAGGCTGCCTCCCGCGTATTCGCGGCTACACTTTTTATATTATATCCGGCGCAACCTTGATCGGCGCGACGCGAACAGTCGCAGCGCGCTGTAACGGTGCAGCACATGGTCTAGCTTGCTGCTTGAGCGTTGACGTTTGTCTCAGCGACTGAACTGAGTTTCGCGTCAGCCGCTTTCTCGCCGAGATGCATCTCCAGCCCTCTTTTCAGCTGGGGATCGCTCGCTTTGTCGATCATATCCGGCAGCGATTTAACGATTTTATTTTCGGCGTAATAGACATCTTGAAGTGTGTGCAGGAAAAGATCGTCCATCGTTTGGATGTCATGAAGATAAACGGCAGCAAGAGACGTCCCGAGCCGATGCATCAGGACTGGCAATGCATTTCTCGCTTCAGGCGGACTGTCCAGTTTGTCGGAATCGACGTCCATGGGGCGCGGGTGATCGTTGAATGTCAGGCTTGCGGTTAGCCGATGCTTATGGTGGGCCGAGAGCGAGGAAACGGAGAACTACGTCTACGCTATAGCCATCCAAAACGATTGATGAAAAGCGGCATGAGGCCCGTGTCGCTAATCTCGATACGCAGCGCCAAGCCACGAAGAAGTCCAGAGCGGCAAGTTCGGTCTGATCACTGACGGGTCAATTCACCGCGCGCCGTTGTGGCTCCCCAGCGATCGCATGTGCGGGGTTGAGGTTCACTCCGGACGGCCGATGCCCAGCAGCCCGGAATCCCAACCCGCCGTGGTTGCGCCAACGTTGTAGGTGGATTCGAGGAAGGTCAGCAGGTTCGGGATTGGCGGATTGGCGCAGGTCGCTGTAGTCTAGGAGGAACTCGCCCATGCTAGCGTCCCATCGCGCGGCTTTCGGACCGACCTTCGCGTTCTCGATCCCTTTCGGCTGAGGGTAGGTGAAAGAGTAGAACGCGGGCTTGGGATAAGAGTTATTGCCTGACCACCATCCCATCTCCATCAACTCTGCATTCATTGCATTGCGCCGAATGAAGCCGGTATTTGGAGCCGGCGAAGCAGGCTTGCCGTTGTAGAAAGCCACGCGAATATCCATCGTCCCCCACATCAGGCCGAT
>JAEYYQ010000109.1 GCA_023428365.1 Pseudomonadota bacterium
GCGGCGATAAGGTCAACTACATCGGCAAGATGGTATTCGACGACGAAGTGCTCGAAATCATGAAGGCGGGCTACGCGTTCCTCCATTCCATCAAGGTCCTGCCAACACCTGATATCCCGGCTGACGCCTACAACGACGCACCGTTGAAGAAGGCGCTGGCGGACCTCGGAGCGACGACGCCAATCGGCGTCATTCGCGGAGAACCGCGCAAGCAGGTGACAGCCGATTGACGTCGGCGCGTCATTTGCCGATGAAGGAGATGTGAGCAGAGGCGTCATCCATGACGCCTCTGAATGCTTATCGAAAGGCCGATCGTCGTGCAGAAGAGCAACGTAGCAAACCACGCGGAAGCGGGCGACAATACCGCGCTCAACACGATCAGCACGCATTACGGATCTTGTGCCTGGACGCCTAAAAAGGGCTTTGTCGCCTGGACCAAGCAAGGCGAAGTGGAAATGTTCGAGAACGGTGGCCAACGCGCCGTTGAACTGTTCCTGACGTCGATGTCGTCGTGCCTGACCTTCTTTCTCGCCGAATACGTCAAAGCCAAAAATCTGCCGGTCACCAGCCTGCGGGTGAGCTGTGACGGCCGCGTCGTGCCCGATCCGGAACGGCTCGGATCGATCACGACACGCGTCACGATCGAAGGCACCATCTCGCGCGAGGATCGTGTGAACTTGCTTGAGGTCTGCGACAAGCAGTGGAAGGTGATGAACTCCATCCGTCAGCCGCCCGTGTGCGAAACGCTGCTGGTGACCCCCTCGGGAGAGGTCATTTCCTAGCCGATCCGAGCCTATCTATTCGGAATACCAGGCAGATAAACCGAACTGATCGCACACCATCATTCTGCGAGGACACAGGACAATATGGCGCCGCCGGCAGTCATCTCAACCACCGCCCGAAGCGGGTTGCTCAGCCGGTCGTTTGCATTGAACGTGCTTGGCTTGGTCGGCCTTGTGGTTCTCTGGTACGGATTGGTTCGCTGGTCTCCGTTCCAATCCTTCAATCGGCTCCCGGATCCCCTCCAGGTTATCCGCGAATGGTTGAGTCCGGATCCAACCTACGGTCTGTCGCTGTTCACTGAAAGCTACTGGACCCACGTCTACTACAGCACGTATCGTGCCTATGCCGCGTTCGGGTCCGCGCTGCTTCTCGGTCTGCCGCTTGGCATTCTGATGGGCTGGAAGGACAACGTGCGCCAGTATGCGCAGCCGCTGATCACGCTATTGCGGCCGGTGCCACCACTGGCATGGGTGCCGATTGCGATCCTGATCATGCCGACCACCGAAGTGGCCGTGATATTCGTCACCTTTCTCGTGGCCTTCTATGCCACCGTGATGAATACGCTCGTCGGCGTGCGAAGCATCCCCGAGGATTACTATCGGGCGGCCCAAAGCCTCGGAGCCAGCAATCGCGATGTGCTGTGGGATGTGATCGTACCCGGCGCCTTGCCGCAGATTTTCACCGGATTGCAAATCGCTATGGGCGCGGCGTGGTTCTCACTGGTCGCGGGTGAGATGATCGCATCTCAGTACGGTCTCGGCTTTCTCATCTGGGAGGCCTACAATCTCATTCAATATCCAACGATCGTTATCGGAATGGCGACGCTTGGCGCTGTTGGCTATCTGTCCAGCGCCCTCGTCCGCTGGGTTGGCCGCCGCTTGATGGCTTGGCGAAGCAATCGCCTTGGCGTAACGGCGTAAGGACGACCGATGACCTCTGCTCAACCAACTCCTCCACGCGCCGTGAACGGTCATGTCTCGGTCCGCAGCGTCGGCAAGATCTACGATCCAGGCGGCGCAAACGTCGTCGCACTCGAAAAGTGCTCGATCGAGTTTGCACCCGGAGAGTTCGTTGCCGTCGTCGGTCCGTCCGGATGCGGCAAGAGTACGTTGCTCAATATCGTCGCCGGCTTTGATACGCCGACGAGCGGTGAGGTCTATCTCGACGGAGCATTGCTGGCGAGCGAGAGCGTTGTGCCAAGGCCGGGACCGGACCGGGTCGTGGTTTTTCAGCAGGGCGCTCTGTTTCCATGGAAGACCGTGCTGGATAACGTGACCTACGGACTCCTGAAGCAGCGCAAGGTCAGCCGGCGCGAGGCGCAGGAGCAAGGACTTCAGTTGCTTGCTCGCTCCGGTGGCCTCGACAAAGTCGCGAATGCCTATCCAAATTCGCTGTCATCGGGGATGCAGCGTCGCGTCGAAATTCTGCGGGCGCTGATCAACGACCCGGACATCCTGCTTCTCGACGAACCGTTCCGCGCCATGGATACGGTTAGCAAGTCCAATATGCACCGGCATTTGCTCGATCTGTTCATGAGTAATCCGAAGACCATCATGTTCATCACGCACGACCTGGAGGAAGCGTTATTTCTCGCCGATCGCGTGCTGGTCATGACGACTCGTCCCGGCACGATCAGCATGGACATTGCCGTTGATCTGCCGCGGCCACGGACCCGAGAGATGAAATCGAGTCCCGAGTTCATTCGCTTAAAGTCGATGGCCATTGCCGCCGTTCACGAAGAAGCTCGCAAAGCCTTCGAGCGCGGCGAGAAGGAGATGGCCTGATGTCCGCGCGCACGGCACGATATGGCGCTTTCAATTGGCGCGGCGCGATTGCAATCGGCGGCTTCTTTCTGCTTTGGCAGGCGGCCTCGACATTCCATTGGCCCGGTTTTCGCACCATCCCCGGCCCGGTCGAGGTGCTGATCGCATTTGTCTCCGAATACCTGACCAGCCCAGCTTATTGGAAGGCCTGGATGGTGAGCTTCGAGCGCGTCCTCTGGGGATGGACGCTGGCGCAGCTGATCGGGATTCCGATTGGTGTCCTGTTCGGCTGGAGTCGCATATTCAATGGACTGGTATTTCCGGCCTTCGAGCTGATGCGCCCGATCCCACCGCTCGCGTGGGTGCCTCTGTCCATTCTGTTCTGGCCGACGACGGAAGCCTCGATCATTTTCATCACCTTCATCGGCGCATTCTTCATCATTACAATCAACGTCTATGAGGGCATGGGCGCGATCAAGCAGCAGCACATCTGGCTGGC
>JAEYYQ010000143.1 GCA_023428365.1 Pseudomonadota bacterium
CACGCCAATCTGCCCGCGGCTCCCATCCTTGAAACGGTGGTATCCGCCGGCGCTTAGCGCCCCCGGAACTGTGCCTTGTTCAGAGCGACAGCCCGCAAGCCTGACGGATGGCGATTTGAACAGGCGAGGGCGCCATTGCGGGGTCGAACTCATTCTTCGGAAGCAACGGTGCCTACGATCGTCTTTGACCATTTTGGTCGCGCACGGGCGCGACTCGGGACGTGACAGTCTGGGTTTTTCGCGTTGGAATACGGGCAGGCTCGTTGCCGCGAGGACCATGGTTGGGCTCTTTAACCTTGGTCGACATCTAATAGCCGGTGAGCGAGAGCAAGAGTGCAAACAACAACATACCAAGGGCGATGCCTGAGGTCCAATATGCAAACGTCAGGTACGTCTCGCGCATGATCACCGAAATCGTCTGCTGCGCGGAGGCCTCAGGCGGGCGCAAATCCTTCGGCAGATAGAGCCACATCTCCGTCCGGCGGTATTGCTTGGTGAGTGCTTCGTGTGCCTTGAAAATCAGGATTCCCACCATCAGTAGCGAGAGCAAGCCACCGACCTGGAAGGAAATCCGCGGCTCGAACGAGAGGCCAACCATGATGCAGAAGATGGCGAGCGATCCAAAACCGCATGCGCGCATTACCGTCTCGAAGGCGATGCGTCGCATCTCTTCCATGGGGACGATCCCTGTATCGGCTCGCAGAAAGATGCTACCGCGCCGGGGCACGCGTTTCAACTGACGGACACGTTCACAACCATGTGCGGGCAGCACCGCGCGTCGCCGATCAACGGCACAACAGTCCTGTCCTGTATCGCTCCTCTCGCCACGGAATGAGTGTGCGTAGATTGGCGAGGGGTTGCTAGTTCGGTCGGGCAAACACCAGCGCTGATCAAAGGCCAATCTTTAGGAAATTGCCCATGGCGGGGATCGTGAGAATGGCGGTGCCGGCCAGCCAGATCCACAGCGAAACTTCGCTTGAGTCGTCTTTAGCGCCCGTCAGCCGCTCGTAGATCGCCGCCGGAATGCCACCGATAATGATGGTGGCCGTCGAGACCATCAGCGAGGCGAACATCAGCGTCAACGCCGTGCTGCCGAACAGCAAGGCAGGCGCCAGGATCTGCACATGAATGATGGCAAACAGCACGGCGACTTGGTTGAAGAGGCCGTTGATCGTGCCGAAGAGGGCGATGCCGATGTAATAGTATTGCCGGTCCATGGGTGGCTTAACTCACACGCGGGAGGGCGCCGAAATAAAGGAAGCCGTGCAGGATCAACACGCGCAGCCAGAACAGCCACACGACACCGAACAGCCAGATGACGACGGGTGCAGCTGCCTTTGGCGTGACTAGTGCCACCGCGGCCACAACCGGATCGGTGATGCGGCAGAAAAAGCGCCAGATATAGTTGGACGAGTCCGGCTGCACGATCAGGCCCAGCAGCACGCGGCCGAGCAGCGTGTACATCAGCGCCGCCAGAACGAAGTTCGGCAGATGGAAGTACCAAAAGGACAGAAGCGAGTCGCCGGTCACACGTGCATCCCCTACCGCGGACACACAATGGCGGCCGCCAACTGCCCGGACAAGTCAAAAAAAAGAAGCGGGGCCTGTAGAGGCCCCGCTCGGTAAACGTCGTATGGCGCGAGATCAGGATTTTTCCTGCAGAATGGTATTGCCGCGCGGCTTGCGGATTTCATCGACGTAGGCCTGCATCTCCTTCGACGGCTCCGGTGTGATCAGACTGACAAGCCAGATCACGAGGAACCCGAGCGGCATGCCCAGTAGTCCGCAGTTGATGTTGTTGAGGTTGAACCATCCGACTTTGTTCGCCAGCGGGTGCGCGAGAGTCGGCCAGCTCTCCATCGCATTCGGCAACGCCATGGCCTTGGCGAGATCGACGACCGGCGCTCCCGTGACCGGGTTAAGCAACGACGTCATGCCGAAGTACGTTACGCCGACGCCCGGGAAATAGCGCGTCGTCACGAGGTAGAACAGACACAGGCCGAATCCTGCGATGATGCCGCAGACGGCGCCTGCCGACGTTGCGCGCTTCCACCAAATGCCCAGCACAAGTGCCGGGAAGTTACCCGCCATCGCAAGCGAGAACGCCCAACCTACCATGGCCAGGATGTCCGACGGTCGGGTCGATGCTGTATATGCCGCACACACCGCGACGAGCACCAACAGGACACGAGCGACGAGTAGCCGGCGCACGGTTGGCGCATTCGGATCAAGCATCTTGTAATAGATGTCATGCGACAGCGCATTGGCGATGGCGAGCAGCAGCCCGTCAGCGGTGGACAGCGCCGCGGCAAGACCGCCGGCCGCTACCAAGCCAGAGATCACGTACGGGAGGCCGGCGATCTCCGGCGTGGAGAGCACGATCACGTCCGTGTTGATTACGAAGTCTTGCAGCCGCACGACGCCCGTGTGGTCTGGGAGCGCCTTACACGCAGCAATGACCGCGTCGAGAGTTGCAGCGTTCTTACCGCAAATCTGGATCAAGCCCAGTTCACCCCAGGTGAACAGCCATGGCCGAAGTGCGGTGATATCGCGTCCTATGATATTGGTGTACACCTCAAGCTTCGAGAATGCGGCATATGCCGGTGCCGAGAAGTAGAGAAGGAAGATAAACAGCAGTGACCATGCGACCGACTGGCGTGCCTCACGAACGCTGGGCGTCGTGAAGTAACGCATCAGGATGTGCGGCAGCGAGGCCGTGCCGACCATCATGCAGAAGATGATGCCGAAGAAGTTCAGCGGCGAGTAGTTGATAAACGGCTCAATGTGCGGCTTGAGCCCTGCCGCCGTTGCGAGGCCGGTCCGCAACATCTCCTGCTCGCGCGCCGTGATATCGGCAATCGCCTGCCCGTACGTGAGCTGCGGCACCGGCAGCCCATACTTCATAGTTGATAGGATGATGATCGGAGTGAGGTAGGCGACGATCAGGACGATGTACTGTGCGATCTGCGTCCACGTCACCGCACGCATGCCACCCAGCATCGAACACACGAGGATGCCCGCAAGACCGACGAACACAGCGATCTCGAACTGCATGCCGAGGAAGCGCGAAGCGATGATGCCGGTGCCGTATATCTGTGCTGTCACATAGGTAAACGAGCAGCACACCAACACGATCACGGCCAGGAAGCGCGTGAAGTTGCCGCTGAACCGGAAGGACATAAAGTCAGGCACGGTGTAAGCGCCGAACTTGCGCAGGTACGGTCCGACCAGGATCGACACCAGCACGAAACCGCCAGTCCAGCCGAGCACCCAGGCGAGGCCGTCGTAGCCGAGCAGAAATAGCGTGCCGGCCATGCCGACAAACGACGCTGCCGACATCCAGTCGGCGCCAGTTGCCATGCCATTATAAAGCGCTGGAACCCGCCGGCCTGCCACGTAGTATTCCGAGACCTGCGCCGTGCGCGTAGAGATGCCGATGACAGCGTACACTGCCAGCGTGAAGAAGACGAACAAGTAGCCGAGAACCTTATTGGGAACCCCGACCTGCTCTAACAATGCCAGAAGAAGAATAAATGCCAGGAAACCGCCGGTGTACATTCCGTACAGGCGGCCCAGGCTTTTCATGAAGGCCGCCGTCGCGGCGCTTTGCGTAGCCATGATGCGCTCCCCCTCAGTCGTCTTCCGCAACGCCTTGTTCGCGATCGATCTTGTCCTGCTGCTTCGCAAATACGAACAGCATGACCACAAACACGATCAGCGAACCCTGCGCGGCCATGTAGAAGCCGAGTGGAAAATTCAGAATCGGAATGGTGATTTGGTTGAGCGGCTTCACGAACATATGCACGACATAGCCGAAGACAAACCAGACCCCGAGATTCGTGAACATTAGCTTCCGGGTTCTCGACCAGTGGACTTCGTCGTTGGAACTCTGCATGGGTCGGTATCCTCCCTGACCTTTGGTCACGTGCAGAACTGCGCGGAGAAGGATTGTCGATCGCTCATGTTGGCGCTTTCCTTCCCCCCTTGACCGTCCGGTCTTGTTGCCGGATCGGGAATCACGACTAGCGCTTTTCTTCGTCGAGCGTAGCATTGCATCAGTAAGCGCCATTATAATACTTTCGTCACAAGATGAGGGTTATCCCGGGATCCAGATGAATTTACTCAGCAAACTGTTCCGACGTCCGCCTCCGGTCAGCGATCCTGATGAGCTGACCGAGTTCATCGACGCGCATGCCGCGTTCGTGACTCAGAAAGGGATTTACGAGTATTCGCGGGCACGCGCGGGTCATTTCTCGAAAGTGCTGTTCTCGGAGACCGGCTTCCAGAAAGCTGTCGAGGAGTCACGCTGGCGCGCCTATCCGCTCGGGCTGGCGATGGTTGCGGAGATCGCGACCGTGGTGCTGCAGGAGACGACGGATCTCACGCGCGAGGTTGTGGCGCGGGAAGTCTCCGAACTCGCGCTCGCTGCATTCGACCGCTACGACGTGCCCGCCGTACTTAATCCAACGATTTGGCGCGAGACGCGGGGGCAGCTTGTCGAGCGGCTGAATCGGATTGCATTGCATCCGCCGAAGCGGGCCATGGATGTCCCGGAGCCTTTCGCCAAGGACTACTTCGCGCTCATGCCAATCCACGAGAATTTGCGCGGAGAAGATTTTCCCACCTTGAGCAACTATCTCAAAGTGACGCTCTGCAACGTGCATCATGAGCTGACCAAACGTATCGACGCGAAAGAACTCGCCGCCCGGCTCGATAGCTGACGGCAATTCGGGAAGAAACAGCACGGCATCGGGGGAGAGATGCTCATGGTCGCGATGGACAACGCGACACCACTGATCGGTCTCGACGCCGTCGCGCTCGATACGGAAACAACCGGCCTCGACCCGCGCAAGGCGTGGATCGTGGAAATGGCGATCGTACCTCTGACAGGCGGCAGGCTCGATGTTGCGTCGGCTGTCCGCAGCTTGGTTCGACCAGGCAAGCCTATCCCACAGGAAGCGACCCGCATCCACGGCTTCGACGACACTACGGTGGCAGATGCTCCATTGTTTGCGGAGGCGTGGCCGCAGCTGTCGCCGCATATCCACGACAAGATCGTGATTGGTCACTCCGTCGGTTACGACCTGGCGATCCTGAAGCGCGAGTGCGAGCGAGCGGGAATGGCCTGGTCCATTCCGCGCGCGCTGGATGTACGCCTGCTGGCAGAGCTGGCTGCTCCCGATCTGCCAAGCTATGCGCTTGAGAATCTGGCGAACTGGCTTGATGTCGAAGTCGGCCCTCGCCATTCGGCCGTCGGCGACGCGGTGACCGCCGGTCGGATTTTCCTCGACCTGCTGCCGCGCCTGCGCGAACGTGACATCCGCACGCTGGCCGAGGCCGAGCGAGCCTGCGCTGCGTTGACCGCGGCGCGCGACGCGCAGCATCGCGCCGGCTGGATCGAAACCGGCACCGCATCGAGTCGCAACGGAACGCGCACGCTACTGAGAATCGACAGCTATCCTTATCGTCACCGTGTGCGCGACGTCATGACGACGCCCGCGCAATTCGTCACCGCCGACACACCCCTG
>JAEYYQ010000165.1 GCA_023428365.1 Pseudomonadota bacterium
ACCGCCATAGAACGAGTTTACCGGATCGCGATTGACGATATAGAGCGGGGTCAACTGAGCGGCGTCGGCAAGCCCGTCCTCGACCGCTTTATAGGCTTCGAGCGGTGGAGCAATGACGCCGCCCGGAAAGACTTGCAGGCTCAGCTTGCCCAGCGTGATCTCGTTGATGCGCTTCACGAACGGCACGATCGTGTGCGTGTAGAACATCGACGTTTCGCCGGAGAAGTGGTTCACGCGCCAGCGGATAGGTGACTGCGCTGCGGCTGGCAGCGATGTAACGGTCGATGCGGCGACGGCTGCCGTACCCAGACCAAGCCCTTTGATGAATTTACGCCGGTTATCCATTCTAGTGCCTGCCTCCAAACGTCTATTTTTTTAGCCAATTGCTTGCCGGGAGGTACCCTCGCCAATATCATCGACTGAATTTCACGCGATGGTCAATATCAGCATTTGAGCGGTACCTGCCTGATGAACGAGCAAACGAAGCCATCTGCCTTTCCGTCCACGCCGCTCGAAGTTGATCTCGAGGGGTTGCCGTTCATAACCGACAAGGGGGTCGGGACACGAGCGGCTGCGGGTCTCCTCGTGCTCGAGACGGACCAGACCATCGAGGATGAATTTCGCGCCATCTGGCCAATGGAAGGCGTAGCGCTCTACGCCGCGCGACTTCACAATGATGCGCAAATCACACCTGAAACGCTCAAGGAAATGGAAGGACTGATTGCGCCAACGACGAAACTCCTGCCGTTCATGGTGGACCTGCCCGTTGTCGCATTTGCCTGTACGTCAGGGTCTTTGGTGATTGGCGAGCAGAAGGTGGCGGAGCTGGTGAAGACAGTCCGTCCGAATGCTGCGGTCACAGATCCTGTGACCGCCGCGATTGCTGCTTTGCGCGCTACCGGGGTGCGCCGGGTCGGTCTGCTAACGCCCTACGTTCGCGAAATTAATCATAGATTGCGTGATGCGCTGATGGCTCGAGGGCTCGAAATCCCGGTCATGGGATCATTCAACGAGGCCGACGACGATATCGTGGCTCGTATCACACCAAGGGCCATCCTCGATGCGATCGTGCAGCTCGGACAATCGGCATCGTGCGACGGTGTCTTCGTTTCATGCACGTCGCTACGGGTCGCTAAAATCGTGGAGGAGGCAGAAAGCCTCATCGATAAGCCGGTGACGTCGAGCAATCATGCTTTGGCTTGGCACATGCTGCGCTTGTCCGGCATTCAAGATGATATCCCCGGCTTCGGCCGCCTCTATCGTTCCCGATTGGCCTGACACCGACTACGGAGCTGAGATGACGATCCCGATCATTCAACGCCGACGGATAGAAGCAGAGCTGATCAAAGAGATTTATGAAACGCTGGTTGAGCGGGTTGGCCGAACCACCGCTAACGAAGTGATTTCAGCCTCGATCAGGCGATCCGCTATCGCACAAGCACGGCAATTCGCCGACAAGGAGCCGGCTGGCACCAGTCTCGAGACCTTCGCAGAGCTTTACAAGCACTGGACAGCAGAGGATGCGCTGACGATCGACGTCAAACGCCGTGATGCGGAAGGCTTCGATTTTGACGTAAAGCGTTGCCGCTATTCGGAAATGTATCGCGAAATGGGGCTTGGTGACATCGGTCACCTGCTCTCGTGCAATCGCGATGGCGCATTTTGCGAAGGCTATGATCCGGCGATCAAGTTCACGCGGACCCAGACCCTGATGCAGGGTGCATCTCATTGTGATTTTCGATACCGGTATGAGCCGGATAAAACCAATCCCGCAGTGCGGCAATCGGAGCAAGACCACTGATGAAGGCCATGATTTATGAAGAACACGGTGGCCTTGAAAAGCTGAAGTGGGCTGACTTTCCCGATCCTGTCTGTGCGCCTGACGAGTGCGTGTTGCGTGTCACGGCCACTGCACTCAACGGTTTCGATCCGATGATCCTGAATGGGATCCCGGGGTTGAAAACTCCTTTTCCGATGATTCCGGGTGGTGATGTCACCGGTGAGATCATCGAGGTCGGATCGGAAGTGACCGACCGGCGCGTTGGCGAGCGCGTGCAGGTGGTTCCGTTCCAACCGGGTATCGGGCAGATGGGCGAGACGCTACGTGGCGGCGCCTGCGAGAAGATGGCCGTCAAAGCACGCTTCCTGCTGCCTATTCCGGATGGTGTCAGCGATGTGGATGCCGCGGCGCTGCCGATTGCCTATGGCACCGCGCGGCGAATGATCGAAGTGCGCGGCATGGTCAAGGCTGGCGAGAAGGTGCTGGTGCTTGGTGCCAGCGGTGGTGTTGGCACCGGCGCGGTTCAACTTGCCAAGCTTGCCGGCGCCGAAGTAATCGCGTGCGCGAGCAGCCAGGACAAATGCGACCGGTTGCGTGAGATCGGCGCTGATGTTGCGATCGACACCTCGAAGGAGGATTTCGTCAAGGCCGTTATCGAACGTTACGGCAAGCCGCGCATCTGGGGCGGCGGTGGCGTCGATGTGGTCATCAATTACATCGGCGGTGACACCTGGTCGAAAAGCCTCAAGGTGATGACCCGCTTCGGGCGGATGCTCACATGCGGCGCAACCGCCGGTTACGATCCGAAGGAAGACATCCGCTATATCTGGTCCTATGAGCTGTCCATCGTCGGCTCGAATGCGTGGACGCCGGAGGACCAGGTCGCGCTGATGAACCTTGTGCGCGACGGCAAGCTCAAGCCGGTCATCGACCGCGTGCTGCCGATGACCGAGTTCCGCTCGGGCCTGCAGGCGCTGATCAACCGTGAAGTGTTCGGGAAGGTCGTCTTCGTACCATGACAGTCAATTCGGCTGCTGCGGCAACGTCCGCGGCAAATGTGAATCTGGGAGCGCTGCTGTCCCGGACGCCTGATCCTGAGCGCGTGACACTGGTCGAGTATCGCACCGACGGGCCGCCTAAGCTGTGGTCAGCGGGCGAACTCGACGGCTACACATCCTCTGTTGCACGCGGGCTTGTGCGGCGAGGCTTGAAGCGTGGCGATTCCATCGCCGTGATCGCGGCCAACAGCGCAGCATTTGTTGCTCTGTACTTCGGGGCCATGCGGGCGGGGATCGTCGTTGTCCCGGTGAACTATAAGGTCGCCGCGGACACGGTCGCCTATATTGTCGGGGACGCAGAGGTGAAGCTCGTTTTCACCGACGCGGAGCGTACCGCACTGGCGCCTCGCGATGTTCCTCGCATCGTGATGGGATCGGCGGATTGGGAGGCGTTTCTTGATCCCGGTCCGTTCGATGCCGTGGTCGTCGAAAAGGATGAGGTCGCCCAGTTGCTCTATACGTCGGGATCGACGGGGCGTCCGAAGGGCGTGCCGCTAAGTCATGCGGGTCAGCATTGGGCCGTATCGGTCGTCACCCGAGAGGATAACAGCCATCATACGCTGCTCGTAGCCGCGCCGATGTATCATATGAATGCGCTGTTCAATCTGAAGTTCGCGTTCCTCAACAAAGCCCGCGTTATCCTGCAGCCAAGCTTCACCGCCGAGAGCTACATTGATGCCATCGTCACGCACGGGGCAACATGGCTGACGTCGGTGCCGACCATGCTGGCGCTGGTTGCCAATCATATCGGCGATGGTGCGCGGCCTGCGGCGTTCGACCAGATCACGCGCATTTTCATGGGCTCGTCGCCCTACAGTACGCAGCTGGTGACGCGCGTCAAAGCGCTGTTCCCAAAGGCGCACGTTACAAACGGCTACGGCACAACGGAAGCCGGACCTGCCGTGTATGGACCGCATCCCGATGGTCATCCGACGCCGGATTGCGCGCTCGGTTATCCGATCAAAAGTGTCGAGGCGCGCCTCGTCGACCGGTCTGGCTCAGTCGTGGAGGGCGAAGGTGAGGGCGTGCTGCAGATGCGCAACCCCGCGACGATGGCCGGCTACCGCAATCTGCCTGATAAGACGCGAGTGGCCCTGCGCGACGGCGGCTGGTATCATTCCGGCGACGTCGTGCGTCGTGACGAACTGGGCTTTCATTGGTTCGTTGGCCGCGAGGACGATATGTTCGTGTGTGGCGGCGAGAACATCTGGCCGGTGGAAGTCGAGAGGTTGCTCGAACGCCATCCTGGCATCGCGCAGTCGATCGTCGTACCGGTGCCGGACGAGACAAAACAGCATCTGCCGGTCG
Organism: Pseudomonadota bacterium; assembly: GCA_023428365.1. GTDB lineage: Bacteria > Pseudomonadota > Alphaproteobacteria > Rhizobiales > Hyphomicrobiaceae > ZC4RG25. The sequence goes on from JAEYYQ010000165.1 coordinate 4,147, forward strand.
CATTCGTGGTACGGCGCATTGGTGCTGAGGTCGACGAAGCCGCGGTCAAGGCCTGGGCCATTGACAACGGTCCGGCCTATCAACACCCCCGCCAGGTCTTTTTCCTCGACGCGCTGCCGTTGGCCGGAACGAATAAGATCGATCGAAACGCCCTAAGAGCGGAAGCGGAACGCAAGTTTCAGCGGCGTTGATGGGGGCGTCTAATGGAACCGGCTGAGATTGCGCTGCGCATTGTTGGCCTGTTCTATGCGTTCGCCGGTTATGCCGGCACGCG
>JAEYYQ010000203.1 GCA_023428365.1 Pseudomonadota bacterium
GTCGAATAGGTGATGAACTCGGTGCCGTCGGTCATGACGACTTTGATCTGGTGGTAGTCGGGATGGACGTCAGCGCTCTTCTTCATGGCACGGCTCTCGGCATAGGCGGGTCCGCTGGCGTCATCAGCGCGGACAGTCGCGAAAACTGAAGGATTGGCTCAAGCGCGACTTCATAATGGAAACTGGCCGTCAACACAAGTCGTGGGCCTATGTCGCGGTTGCCGGGAATTGCGATGCTTGCCTCGAACGCGGCGGGCCGTCATGTTCGCGTCGCGAGGATAAGGCTGGAACGAGGTTAACGCGACGTGGAGCGACGCTCGATGCGGCGGGGAGGGGAGCAGTCAGCGCATGAAGATGCCGCCGAAACTGGCGGGCGCCGCTCGCTGCGGCCGCTGTTGGCGCTGAAGCCTTATATTTCCCGCCATCCCGGCAAGCTGGCGCTCGCGGCCGTTGCCCTTCTGCTGTCGGCCATGGCGATGCTGTCGTTGCCGCTTGCGGTGCGTCGGATCATCGATACTGGGCTCTCGGGAGCCGATCCTGCATTCATTAGTCGCTATTTCGCTGTGCTGCTGATCATTGGTGCTGTTCTGGCGGCCGCCAGCGCCGCCCGCATGTACCTTGTCAACTGGCTCGGCGAACGGGTGGTCGCGGATCTGCGCGCCGATGTGTTCGCGCACCTGAGCCGTCTCGGTCCCACATTCTATGAGACCACGCATTCCGCCGAGGTGATGAGCCGCCTGACGGCTGATACCACCCAGATCAAGGCGGCGGCTGGCAGTGCGTTCAGCCAGATGCTGCGCAACACGATCATGCTGTTCGGTGCGCTGGGCATGATGCTGGTCACCAGCCTGCAGCTTTCGGCGATGGTTCTGGTTGCAATCCCGGCCATCGTCCTGCCGTTGATCGCGTATGGGCGTTCAGTGCGCCGCCTGTCCCGCCGCGCCCAGGATACGTTGGCCGAGGCATCGGCTTACGCGGCCGAAAATCTCACCGCCGTGCGCACCATGCAGGCGTTCACCAACGAGGAGACAGTTTCGGCCCGCTTCAAGAGCGACATCGAGGTTGCGTTTGATGCGGCCCGTGCGCGGCTGAAGGCGCGCGCTGGGCTGACTGCCGTGACGATCTTTCTGGTGTTTGCCAGCATCATCGGCGTGCTCTGGTTTGGAGCGGATGCCGTAGTGCGCGGGGACCTCTCCGCCGGCCGTCTCAGTCAGTTCGTGCTGTATGCGGTTTTTGCGGCTGCTGCCTTGGCCGAGTTGTCCGAGGTTTGGGGTGAGGTCAGTCAGGCAGCCGGTGCCGCGGAGCGGCTGACGGAGCTTTTGGCGGTCACGCCTCAGATCCGCTCGCCGGAACGTCCTCAGGCTTTGCCGCAGCCAGCGCGCGGCCATGTTGCGTTCGACGGCGTCAGCTTTGCCTATCCGGGACGCGATGCCTCGACGCTCGATCATGTGTCATTCGACGTACAACCGGGTGAGACGGTAGCTCTGGTCGGGCCGTCGGGGGCGGGGAAGAGTACGGTCTTCAATCTGCTGCTGCGGTTTTTCGATCCTGCCAGCGGCGAAGTTCGTGTCGATGGCGTCCCGATCGCGCATGCCGATCTGCTCGCTCTGCGCCGGAGCATGGCTCTGGTACCGCAGGACGTCGCGTTATTCGCGGATACGATCGCAGCAAACATCAGCTATGGGCAGCCGGATGCATCGTCTGACGATATCGTCCGCGCGGCCAAGGCGGCTCAGGCGGATGGCTTCATCAGCGCTCTGCCGGACGGTTATCAGACGCGGCTCGGCGAACGGGGTGTTTCGTTGTCGGGCGGACAGCGTCAGCGGATTGCGATCGCGCGCGCGATCCTGCGCAATGCCCCGATCCTGCTACTGGACGAAGCCACGAGCGCGCTCGACGCCGAAAGCGAAGTCGCCGTGCAGACGGCCCTGGAGCAGGTCATGAAGGATCGCACCACGCTGGTGATTGCGCACCGCTTGGCGACCATTCAGAAGGCAGATCGGATCCTGGTGTTCGATGGTGGCCGGATCGTCGAAGAAGGGACGCACGCGACGCTTTCACGCAAGGGCGGCCTCTACGCGCGTCTCGCGGATTTGCAGTTTGGCGTCGAGGCTGCGCAGTAGCCGATTGCCGCAGACCTAGATTTTGAGGTCGTCGGCTGGATCGCCGGGCAAAGCACGAACTTCGATCTTTTCTCCCGGCCGAACCGACTGCAGCGCGCTCACGTCATCCAGCGCCTGGGCCCAGATGTTCGATGGCGACCATAAACGTAACTCGCCGGGCTTCGAGGTCGGCGTACGCGCGAAGGCGATGGCGATCACGTCGCGGTCGGGCGAGAAGGCGATTTCGCCGGCGTGAACGAGGACCTTGGCGCCGCGCTCACGACCGCTTTCAATCCGCGTCTCGAAGAACACTTCACCCTGGCCCCAGAGCTGAGCCGTCGAGAAGATCGGCAGCGCGCGCCAGATACGGTCAGCTGTCGGGGTGTTGGAGAGGCGGACGCGTATACGCACGCCTCCGGCGCGTATCACAGCGAAGCGTTCAACGTTCGTCGCCGAAGATCGTGACGCGCTGGGCGCGGTTGCGGGCTTTTTGGAGCTGCGGCGCAGGATATTGGTCGGCATCGGCCGAACCTTATCCTGCGGGCAGGGAATTGTCGCCGCAGTGAGCTGCGGCGACGTGTCAGGCCGGCGGCTTACCGAAAATGACCACCGCGTTCAGGCCGCCGAACGCGAATGAGTTCGACATCGTGTAGTTGACCTGCATGTCGCGGCCGACGTTCGGAATGTAATCCAGGTCGCAGCC
>JAEYYQ010000210.1 GCA_023428365.1 Pseudomonadota bacterium
GCCCACGAAAGTGTTCATCCGCAGCCGGACTGACCTCACGAGCCGGTCCGTTGCCACATGCCGCGCAGGCGTCCACCGAGATCGACGGTGACGGTCGATGCCGGGCTGGCTGTCGCGCCCGACGAGCCATCAAACCAAGTCTGATGCGCGAAAGCAGCGGCGACCGACGCCGGGATGAAGCGGCTGCGCATCGCATAGACGTGGGCGTCGCCGCGACGGCTCTGCTGCGGGTTATAAAACAGCTGCGGCAGCATCAGGTACAGCTGCTGTTCGGCGCGCGTCATGGCGACGTAGAGCAGGCGGCGCTCCTCCTCGATATCGGCGGCGTTGCCGGTGGCAAGATCGGAGGGCAGGCAGCCGTCGATGACGTTGAGGATGAAGACGGCGGCCCATTCCTGGCCTTTGGCGGAATGGATGGTGGACAGGATCAGGTAATCCTCATCGCGCAGCGGCGCGCCAGCTTCGGCGCTGCTGGCGTTGGGCGGATCAAGCGTCAGATCGGTGAGGAACTTGGCCCGCGTCGGATACCCGGCAGCAATCGCCGCCAGCTGCTCGAGATCGGCGGCGCGCACCACGGCATCGGCGTATTTGCGTTCCAGATGCGGTAGATACCAGCTTTTCACGCGATCAAGCTCGGCGGGCCAGGGCATCGCTTTGCCCTGCAGCTCCTGCAGCAACAGCACCAGCCCCCGCCAGCCTTCGACCGCTTTGGCCGGTGGCCGGAAGGTCGCCAGCGCATCGATCGGATCACGACCGCTCATGCTGTCGAGGGCCTTTCCGGCGCTGGTCGGCCCGATACCGTCGAGCAGCTGCAGCACGCGGAAGCCGCTGACACGATCGGCCGGATTTTCTATCCAGCGCATCACCGCCAGCAAGTCCTTGACATGGGCGGCCTCGATGAACTTCAGCCCGCCGAACTTGACGAACGGAATATTGCGCCGGGTGAGCGCGATCTCGAGCATGGCGCTATGACTGGCGGTGCGAAACAACACCGCCAGCCGATGTCATGACAGTATCGCGACGGTGTCGGATTGCCGGGGCGACGCTGTCGGCGGATGCCAGCGACGGGAGCGGATCACGAGCACTCTGGGGGAGACTCCAACAAGTGACGACACGAACAGCTTGCCGATTGACAGGTAGCTGATCATAATTACGCGTACACAGCGCCTAGCTCGGTCGAACGGTCATGACGACACGCATCTACGCATTTATTCCGGCCCGATCGGGCTCCAAAGGACTGGCTGACAAGAACATCCGTCCACTGGGCGGTCATCCTCTCTTGGCCTATGCGATCGCATTCGGGCAAGCGCTCGGCATCGATCGCGTGATCGTCTCGACGGACTCTGAGCATTATGCGGACATCGCACGGCACTATGGCGCCGATTGCCCGTACCTGCGCGGTGCTGAAGCCAGTTCCGACACAGCCATGGAAGAAGCCATTGTCGCTGATATGGAGGCCAACCTTCCCAACCACGGCATTACCATGCCGGACATATGGGTACGCCTCAAACCGACCAATCCATTTCGGTCTGTCACGCATGTGCTTCAGGCAATTAATATCTTGAAAAGCCGCCCAGAGATTGAATCCGTCCGGCACGTCAATGCATCCGAGACCCGGCTATGCCGAATCAATGATCAGGGTTTTCTTGAACCGCTGCTGCCCGGCTGGCCGGAGGGGCGTTCTGTCATCCGCCGGACCGAATTCCCGAAGGCCTACCAGGTGTTCAATCTCGATGTCTTCCGGCATGAGAACCTAGCCAAGCTCGGATCCGGCTACATGGGTAAGGCGATTGTGCCAATCGTCGGGGAATCCATAACCGGCCTCGACATCAACGATGCCGATGACTTCGAGGTGGTGAAGGCTCTTATAGAGATGCGTCCGCGTCCGACCGTTATCGACCGCCATCTGGTAGAACCAGCAGCGACACCTTACTCCGGCTAGCCCCCTCAGGCAGCCGCCTCAAATAATGGCCATCTTTGCAGACCGGTATCGTCAGCAAATTGTTCCTCGACAGCAAATACAGGAAGCCCGCATTTCCGAATGCGCGCCAGAACAACCCGATCGCCGTCTACATGCTTGCGCTTATATTGCAGCGCACTGAATGAGCAGCCGTCGGAGCGCAGCGAAATACCTGATATCGCGATGCTGTCGGCTCCCATACCTAAACAGAACATGACCGCCTGCAGCCCCATCGACGGCCGGTATCGCTTCACCAAGAAGCGCTTTCCAGTGCCAAGAACTCTGTTTTGAAGTATGGATCTCTCAACAGGTGTGGTGATGAGCAGATTGTCGAAGCGATAGTTTACCTGAGCGAGAAGAGCAAGTTGACCCTCGCATTCAGAAGAATCCGGGGGCGTCAGCACCAGCAGACCTGTTTTCCGACCGCGAAGCGCCTCCAGCTTCATAACGTCAACATCTCGACCATTCGACATGTTGGTCCTCATAAACGTGATATGAGGTTTCATCACACCGTAAGCTTCAAGAGTAAGCTGTGAGGCGTTGGCAGTGACGATCGTCGCACTGTGAAGTAGGTCTTTTGGGACCACTGGATCAGGCGCGGCGCCAAAGACAAGCGCATCCCCACTGAGGGGCGGAAGCTTCAGCTCGTTGGCAAACAGAGCACCCCAAGATAGCCGAACGCTATACATGCTTCCCCTCCCCTGGCCTCCAGTGTGCAATCACTTGCACACTTGCCTCCCCACGGGAAGTATAGACACGTATACGTCATACTCAAGTCACGAAAGTGTCTTGCTAACAATTGCGCCCGACAGAGAAGACAGGAGAGATCATTGCCCAGTGAAGCGAGCCACAAGAAGCATCCAAGATTTCAATGCTGCTCAACTCACGGATTTCAAATCTTTCAGCAGGGTTGGGAACAGCTCTGAACAGAGGACGAACACCTGCGGCGCCCCCTCAACAATCCACTTTGATATTTTTCGTGCCACCAGTTTCTGTGCGCTCCCCGACAATTTGCATTTGTCATAAGAGACAAGGCCAATGCGTCCACCACAGACTAACTCACTGAAGTCGAGGCCGATTTTGGACTAAGTTTCAATCGATTGATTGTTGTCCAGATCCGCCTGCGAAAAAATTGTATCACCGTGTCGGATCGGCGTGGCCCGTTTCGTCCTAGTGTCAGAGATCATCGAGGCCCATCCAAACGGAGGGACGCATCATGGCCAAGAACACGATTTGCCTATGGTATGACAAGGAGGCTGAAGCAGCTGCCCGCTTCTATGCCGAAATCTTTCCAGACAGTGCGGTAAGTGGCGTTCATCGTGCGCCAAGCGACTATCCATCCGGCAAGGAAGGCGACGTACTGACGGTCGAATTTACAGTGGCGGGCATCCCCTGCCTCGGTCTTAACGGCGGTACCGCGTTCAAACACAACGAAGCCTTCTCGTTCCAGATCGCGACCGACGATCAGGAGGAAACCGATCGATATTGGAACGCCATCGTTGGCAATAGAGGCCAGGAGAGCGCGTGCGGTTGGTGTAAAGACAAGTGGGGCATCTCTTGGCAAATTACACCGCGCGTACTGACCGAAGCGCTGGCGGCCGGCGGCACCGAAGCCAAGCGCGCGTTCGATGCAATGATGGGCATGAGGAAAATAGACGTCGCCGCGATCGAGGCAGCGCGACGCGGCTGAAGTTCCCATTTGCGACGCGCCCCCAACCGCTGCCCTTCAACCCCAGGCTCCGGATGATTGCTTCGAAGGTCGGCGGGCCTGGAACCTTCAATTCATCGAATAGGTCTGGGCGAGAAGTTGAAGCAGTTTTCGGTTGATCGAGGGGGTGAGTTGGGAGCGCCTATAAATGCCTTACATTTACGACGATCTCTCGCGCGCCAAGTGGTACTGGCCGATTACGAGGCAATTCGGTTATGGTGTTGTCGTCCTAATTGTTCTGTGGGCGGTGTGTTATGCCTCAACGTAGCCTCGCGAGACTGCGCAAACTGCTGATCTCCGGCCCGATGCTGGCAGCCCTTCTTTTGACCACGCCGTCAGTTGCGCAGACGATGGAGCAGATCCGGGAAGCGTGCCGGGCAGACGCTACGCCCGAGGTCCAAAGCTGCATGCAGGCCAAGAAGGGTAGCGGTGACCGGGAGTCGAACAGAGCTGCCTGCCGCAATGCCGTGAGGCCGATGGTCCGTGCATGTATGGACCGCGCGACAAAAAAGGCCGCAGCCGGAAAGGCGGCGCCTGCGGCTCCCCGGACAGATTTAGGCGCAGCATCTGCGGACGCCAACGCTGTCGCGAACACGCTGGTCGCTCCCCCACGCACCATCAGTGACATCACGGCGATCCTCGACAACGAGCGCCCGGACGAGACCAAGATCGCCAAATTAAAGGCCGACGCCGACCGAGCCACGCCCGGCAAGGGTTCGCCCAAAGAACTGATTTCGTTCCATTTCGATCGAGCCACTGCCCGTGCATTTCTAGCTCGCAATCAGGAAGCGCTCGATGATGCTTTGAAGGCGATGGAGATTGCGGAGAAGATCGGAGATTTCTCCGAAATGAAACGCATCCGTCGGTTCGTGGGTAATCAATACTCGGCGCTTGGTGATCCGAAAAAGTCAGTCGAAATCTATAAGCTGATGGTTACCGAAGGCGACCGCCCCGGGTCTCGAGGCTCGATCATTGGTGCGTCTCGGAATCTTGCCCAGGTGCTGATCTCCATGGGTGATGTCAGCCAGGCTGATGCCCACGTCCGCAGGGTGGCGGCAATGGTGCAGGAAGCGCGCGGAAGCCCATACCCGAACTGGCGCAAAGCTTATGCGCTCCACGGGAGTTCCTGGGAGGCCGACGCCGATATCATGCGAGGGATAGTCTTCGAGTCTCGCGGCCAGTACCGCGAAGCCGAGGTCGCTTTTCTGCGCGCAGAAGCTTTCCGCCGCGCATCGCTGCAGAAGCTGTCTCAGATGGACAAGCCACCCCCGCGGGAGCAGATCATGCTGGCGGCGGACAGTCATTTGCTCGCGGCCGCACGCGTTAAATCCCGGCAGGGCAATCACAGCGAAGCTGAGGCCGATGCGCGCCGTGCTATGCTAAGTACGCTGAAAAATGTCGGCAAATATCACCCCCAAACTCCGCACTTCATTATCGTCTTGGCAGATATATTGGTTGAACAAGGCCGTTATCAGGAGGCGGAGAAACTCCTGCTGGCTGCACTCGACGTTCAGCGCAAGATCGGTCTTGGCGAGGGGACGCCCGCGATGGCGAAAGTCCTGTCCCATCTCGGCAGTGTCCTGGTGACGCAACGCAAGGGCAAGGAGGCCGAAGTCATTTATTCCGAGCTTGAGCGTTCGGTCTCCGATTGGCCTGCTGCACGACGCAATGTCTTTCTGCTAACCAACTCAAGGATTTCCGCGCTGTATGCATCCGGCCAGATCGAAGCCGGCATCGCGGCCGCGGAACAAAGGGTCAAGAACCAGCACGCCCGCTTCGGTGCCGACCATACTGAAACCGCCAACGCGCGCGGGACACTTGCTATCGGATATGCGCTCGCCCATCGCGACGCGGAAGCAATTCGGGAATTCAAGGTCGCAATTCCCCTCATGACGACCGCGTCACGCCTGAGCAACGACGATGACGAAACCAGTCTGGTCGGCGCCAAGAGCCAGCGCCTCCAGACAATCGTCGAGACCTATTTGCGGCTTCTTGATCGCGTCTCACCGGGATCTCGTGACGTCAGCGTCGAAAGTTTCGCACTCGCCGACAGCATTCGTGGGCAATCCGTCCAGCAGGCCTTGGCAGCCTCTAGCGCACGCATGGCCGCCAAGGACGCGGCCATGGCCGAACTGGTCCGCGATGAGCAGGATCTCGACAAGCAAACCAAGGCGCAACTTGGGCTCCTGAACAATGCCTTGTCGTTGCCGTCCGGCGAGCGCGATGATGCGATGGTTCAAACGATCCGTGCGACCATCGAAAAGCTGCGCGGGGATCGGCAAAAGGCTCAACGCGAAATCACGCGTCGTTTTCCGGCTTATGCCGAATTGATCGATCCGGCGCCGCCAACCGTCCCGCAGATCCAGGCGACATTGCAGCCGGACGAAGCGTTCGTGTCGTTCTACTTCGGCAGGACAGTCAGCTTTGTCTGGGCGGTGCCGAAATCCGGTCCGATCGCGTTTGCCGTCATTCCCCTGACATCCGTTCAGCTCGAGGCCAAAGTGCGCAATTTGCGCGAGGCGCTGGAGCCGCAGGCAGAGATGCTGTCGGACATCCCCGCATTCGATCTGGAGACGGGATACGAACTCTATCGCACCCTGCTCGAGCCCGTTGAGAACGGGTGGAAACCGGCCAAAAATCTCGTCGTCGTCACCAATGGCGCGCTCGGCCTGCTCCCCCTGTCGCTGCTGCCCACGGCGCCGTTTCAAATAAAAGACAGTGATACGCCGTTTGCCGGATA
>JAEYYQ010000299.1 GCA_023428365.1 Pseudomonadota bacterium
GAACCACTTCATGAGATGCTGCGGCTCGGTCCAGGCTCTCCAGATCAGATGCGGAGGGACATCGACGACACGTTCGAGAACGAGGTCGAGGGTGGGATCGAAGGCATCGCGAGAGTTGTGTGTCACGTATCGGTTTCCTTTCCCTTGAGCGTCAAGAGGTAGTCGTCGAGCTGGTCGAGACGCTGGGTCCAAATCGCCCGCTGCTCGCCGAGCCAACGTTCGGCCGCAGCAATCGGCTCCGGTTTGAGCTGGCAGGTGCGCACACGGCCCACCTTCCGCGTACCGATGACGCCGCAATCTTCCAGCACTTTGAGATGCTGAAGGAAGGTTGGTAGGGCCATGTCGAAGGGCTCTGCCAGATCGCTGACCGAGGCGGCTCCTCGCCCGAGTTGTTCGACGACAGCTCGCCGTGTCGGATCGGAGAGGGCGCGGAAGGTTTCGTTCAAGTGAGATTGATAGTTAGGCATATGACTAACTTTATGTCATCCAAATAGTGAGGTCAATGCCTAACTATTGCATGCGGGAGGGGCGAGGAAAAGTCTGTCGGGATCTGAAGCGAGGCGTAAACTCGTGCTGTCATATAAGGGGGACGAGCATGTCCGCAGCAACCGAACGGCCACGGATCTATCTCGCCGGACCAGAAGTTTTCATGCCGAATGCGAAGGAGATTGGCGGTGCCAAGGCAGCTTTGTGCGCGGCGGCCGGATGCATCGGGGCTTTTCCGCTCGATGCCACCTTGGACCTGACCGGCCTCACGCCTTTGGAGCAGGCGCGGCTGATCTCTCTCAGCAACGAAGAACTCATGCGCAGTTGCGATGCGCTGATTGCGAATCTTACGCCGTTTCGCGGAGTGTCGATGGACTCAGGAACGGCGTTCGAGGTCGGGTTCATGCGCGCACTGGAGCGGCCGGTGTTCGGCTATACGAACATCACCGCCTGTTATCGCGAGCGTGCAGACGCCTTCCGGCTGTTGCCGGATTGGCGTGACGGAGATCGCGAAGAGTTCATGGTCGAAGACTTCGGGTTGGCCGAGAACCTGATGATCGACATCGCGTTGCGCGAGACCGGAGTTGCTCCGGTTTGTATGGAAGTCGCGCCGGGTGAGGAACTGAGCGACCTGCGCGGGTTCGAAGCCTGCCTTGCGGCTGCGCTCGCCGCGTTGCGCGACCGCGAATGACGCCGTCCTTACAGCGATCCATCCGACCCAATCAGCGGCACGAAGGCAACGAAGCCATGCCATTCCTCCTTGAATGTGTCAGGCCCCGTGCGTCGGATTCGCATGAGAACCTGATCGGAACCCTGGCGCAGCGGCAAGATCAACCGGCCGCCAACCTTGAGCTGAGACTTCAACGCGGGAGGGATTTCCTCCGCTCCTGCTGAGACGATGATGGCGTCAAAGGGGGCTTCGGGCGGCCAGCCTTTATAGCCGTCACCATGAATGATCTCGACATTGTCATAACCGAGCGCGGTCATGCATTTCCGAGCGGCATTGGCAAGGACATGATGCCGTTCGATGGCAACGACGCGGCGCGCAAGCTGTCCAAGGATGGCAGCCGCATACCCGGACCCGGCACCGATCTCCAAAACCGTGTCGTCGGGCCGGATCTCGGCCAGCTCGGCCATGTGTGCCACGATATAGGGCTGCGAGATCGTCTGTCCGGCTTCGATCGGAAGCGCTGAGTCGTCATACGCGAACGGACGTAAATGGTCCGGCACGAACTCTTCTCGGGGAATTTTGCCCATCGCATCGAGAACGTGTGGATCGCCGATCCCACGCGCTGCAAGCTGCCGGTCGACCATCGCCCGCCGCTTTTTTGCTGTCCGCGCCTGGGGCATAAATATATCTCTCGGGTCGGTGGCTTTTTGTTAGAAACGCGCGAGCCTGGCCTGCGTTCGTAGATTGAAGTCCGCTTCGCTGCCGAACCAGGTCTAGGTTACGATGGCGTGTGATCAGGAGATACGGTGAGATGACGGATGCTGCGGCTGCTGCGGACAGCCTGATCCGACGTTACTACGACTGCTTCAACAATGGTGATATCGACGGCATGCTCGCCTGCGTGACCGATGATATCGTGCATGACGTGAACCAAGGGGAGCGCCGGGTCGGCAAGGAGCGCTTCCATGCGTTCTGCGCACGCATGGCGCATCACTACAAGGAAAACCTTGAGAATATCGCTGTTATGACGGCGCCCGATGGATCGCGTGCTGCTGCCGAGTTCAACGTGCACGGCACCTATCTGCAGTCCGAAACCGGTTTGCCGCCGGCGGACGGCCAAACTTATGCGCTACCGGGTGGGACGTTCTTTGCAATCGAGGGCGGAAAAATTGCGCGGGTCACCACATATTATAACCTGACCGATTGGATCATGCAGGTGTCGGGCAAATTGCAGGCATGAGCATTACCGTCGAAACATTGACCGGATCAGTCTTGGAGAAGGCGTTGCCGGCCTTAGCCCGGCTGCGCATTACTGTGTTCCGGGACTGGCCTTATCTTTATGAGGGGTCTCTCGATTATGAAGAGAGCTACATCGCCGGTTTTGCGGCCTCGGAAGATTCGGTGATCGTGGCGGCGCGAGATGGCGATGAAATCGTGGGCGCGGCGACGGCAGCACCATTACGAGGTCATACCGACTCTTTCGTACCCTTGTTTGTGGCCCATGGCTTCAATCCCGATACGATCTTCTATTTCGGCGAGTCGGTGCTGCTACCTGCCTATCGCGGCCGCGGTATCGGGCACGCGTTCTTCGATTGGCGGGAGAACCACGCCCGCAAAGTCTCGGGTCAGAAAGCCGCCTATACGCGCTCGGCATTTTGCGGCGTGGTCAGGCCGCAGGATCACCCGCTGCGGCCCAAGGATTACCGGCCGCTCGATGCGTTCTGGATCAAGCGCGGATATCACAAGGTCGACGGAATGGTCGGCTCGCTGACCTGGAAGGATATCGACGAACCCGAGGCGACCCCAAAACCCATGCAGTTCTGGATGAAGCTTCTTTAGATGGCTCGTCGTCGCGATCATCTTCCCATTGCCGTGGCTCAGTATCCGATCGGCGAGCCCGTGACGATGGCGGAGTGGCGCGACAAGGCTGACCGTTGGGTTGCTGATGGCGCTGCGACCGGGGCTGAGCTTCTGGTTTTTCCCGAGTACGGCGCCATTGAGGTCGCAGCCACGTTCGGACCGGCAATCGCATCAGACCTGCAGCGCACACTGGCAGCAGTTGCGGATCTGGCAGACGAGATGGACGATGCCTACGCCGAACTCGCGCAACGGCATGGCGTGCACATCCTGGCACCATCCGGTCCCGTGCGCCGCGCAACGGACGGGAAGTTCGTCAATGCGGCCCACCTGATCACGCCTTCCGGACGGATGGGAATCCAGGAAAAGCTCATCATGACGCCGTTCGAAAAAAGCTGGGGCGTGGCGCCGGGCTCAGGCTTGCGCGTTTTCGAGACTAAGCTGGGCCGGATCGGGATCGCGATCTGCTACGACAGTGAGTTCCCGCTGCTGGTGCGCGCGCAAGCTGAAGCAGGTGCCGAACTGATCCTTATCCCCTCGTGCACCGAGCGTTTGTCCGGTTCGCATCGCATTCGCGCTGCCGCGTGTGCGCGGGCGCTGGAAAGCCAGATTGCAACTGCCGTATCGCCGACCGTTGGCGAAGCGTTGTGGTCTCCGGCCGTCGATATCAATACAGGGGCGGGCGGCATCTATGTGCCTGCTGAGGCCAATCTGTCGCTCACCGGGACGTTGGCCGAGGGGGCGATGAACGAACCGGGCTGGGTATCGGCGGTGATCGACTTTCGCCTGTTGGACGAGGTCCGCGCCGGGGGTGAAATGCGCAATTCCGCAGATTGGAATCTGCAGCCCGGTGCTGGCTCGCTCATCAATATGGCGGAGATCGTTCCGCTGTTTTGACGGCGCGCCCGCGCCCGTTCGGAGCGCGGGCAGCAGAATGTTCACTTTAGAGCCCACGTAATCTGGACAGATGCTTCCAACGCCTGACTTCCAGCCTCGATCGGCACGGAGTCAGCCGCCATCCGGGCCATGACCGGACCGCGAGGGCCGACCGATCGGACATCCTCTGCGATGGATATGACCTCTCCCAGTTCGACACCGGCTGCCGCTGCAAACAGACTGGCCCGCCGACGAGCATTCTCGACAGCCGCACGGCGCGCGTCGTCCTTCAAAGTCTCGGCCTTGCTGACCACGAACTCGATGCCACCAATCTGATTGGCGCCCAGGCTGACGGTTTCGTCGAGCACCTGCCCCAGCTTGGCGATGTCGCGCGAGGTAATGCGGACCTGATTGGTGACGCGGTAACCGATAATGCCCGGCACTCGGCGCTTCTTGGGCTCGTAGCTTCCGGACTGCTCGTAGCGCGGCTCGACATTGAACGACACCGTCTGGATATCCTTGGCGTCGATGCCTGCGCCCTTGAGGCCGTCGATCAAACGCTTCATCGCTGCCGTGTTTTGCGTGAGCGCCTCACGCGCGGTGTCGGCTTCGCTGACGACACCGGTTGAGATCATCGCAATGTCCGGCTGTGCACTGACGGTGGCGGAGGCTGATACGCTGATGTGTCTGGTCATCTTGTCCGGGTCCGCGGCTTTTGCCAGGGTCGGAAACGTCAACAACGCTCCGAGGATGAGGCCTGGCAGAAATTTCGAGAACGTCTCAGTCATCAGTTTTCCCGCTTGTTGAGGCTCCTATGAGTATATATCTGTGATTGCGACCAAACCACGCCACCGTGCGGGGGTGCAGAACGCTCGAAGTCTGGTATAGGAGCTTGGCTCGCTTGGTGTCGGGCCCGTAGCTCAATTGGTCAGAGCCGACGGCTCATAACCGTCTGGTTGCAGGTTCAAGTCCTGCCGGGCCCACCAGAATTGCTTGGTTCGAACCGGGATAGTCCCTTCATCAGGGATGGGATCGATGCAGCAGACAATCATTTGTGCGAAATGGGGTACGCGCTATCCGGCGTTGTACGTCAACACTCTCTGGTCAATGATCAAGCGGAATACCAATCGCGATACGCGACTGATCTGCTTCACGGATGATCCATCCGGTATCGATCCGGCGGTTACGACCTATCCCATTCCTGAGATCAATCTGCCGATGCCGGCCTTTGTGCTCGGCTGGCGGAAAGTCTCGTTCTGGGCGTCGAAGCTGGAACCGCTGACCGGCGACGTCCTGTTCATGGATCTCGACGTTGTCATTACCGGTGGCATCGACGATTTCTTCGATTTTTCTCCGGAATCGACGTTCTGCGTCATCGAGAATTGGACGCAGGTCGGCGAAGATATCGGCAATACGTCAGTCTACAGATTCCGCGTGGGCAGCCATCCGTATCTCTACGACAAGCTGAACGGAAACCCGCAGGAGATCCTGTCGAAGTTTCCCAACAGCCAGACCTATATTTCCCGAACCGTTAAGGAGAAGACGTTCTGGCCAGCCGCTTGGTGCCAGAGCTTCAAGCATACGCTTCTGCCGCGCTGGCCGATGAATTTCATTCAGCCTGCGCCTCTTCCCGCTGGAACAAAAGTCGTGGCGTTTACCGGAAAGCCCGATCCGGACGAGGCGCGTGACGGCGTCTGGCAGGCGAAGTGGTACAAGAAGACGTACAAGCACGTGCGGCCAACGCCCTGGATCAAAGAGCATTGGCGTTAACGGGGAGCCCGCGAAAACGCCAGGCTCATGACTAGACAGGTTTTTCTTGGCCCTGGCTGGCGCTGGTGTGGGTGATGACAGCGTCGGGGAGTTTTGATTTCGACTCCCGGCCCGAATAGCGGATGTCCATCGGGCAAAACGCAATGCCGGTGGTTTTCGTCAACGCCGTCAGCATCGCCATTTCGCAGCCGCTACGGCGATATTTCCCCATTTGATCGCGGCATTCTTCGCGCCAGGTCGTGAGGAATGTCTTGGTCCGATCCGTCGGTTTCAAGGCCAGACTGCGGGATGAAATGTGCATCTTGAAACGTCCGCGCATCGGCCACGGACGCGGCTTGAAAACGTGGACGGGGTAACCCGAGACATCGCCGCTGAAGTCGGTCATCGGCTTGATTGGTCCCACTACGGAGCAATCGACATCGAGCAGGATGATTTGCTTGCCCGGGTAAAGCTCCATCGCCTGCAGAATGACGTCCGGTTTCCAGCGAACGATCTCGCGCCAGGTGGCGCTGCCCTTTTCGCGGAAGAAAAAATGATATGGGATGGATGGGTCCAAATCGCGCACGAGACGCTCAGTCAGCGCCCTGTAATCGGGCGTGAAAAACCCGCAAACGAGAAAGCTATCCGGGTGCGCATGTGAGACGATATCGCCGCTGGCATAAGCCTTGGCGTCCATGGTGATCGCCCGAGACAGTTATCCCTGTCGATGCCCCGGAAGGACTCCTAGTCTGGCTACATCTCAGACATATGACGACTACGCGCGATCAGCGATTGGTCAGCTTCAGCT
>JAEYYQ010000559.1 GCA_023428365.1 Pseudomonadota bacterium
CGGTGGCAGCGTCGCATTGCGGTCATGGGTGACATGCTGGAGCTGGGGGAAAGCGCCGAAGAACTGCATCTCGCGCTGAAAGAGGCCATTGACGCGGCGGGTGTCGATCTGGTTTTTGCATGCGGCCCGCATATGGGGCAGCTGTTCTCGTCCCTGGACGAGAAGCGGCAAGGTGCCTGGACTGCGACATCTGACGAGCTTGTGCCAAGGTTGCTGAATTCGATCTCGACCGGCGACGTGGTGATGATCAAAGGCTCGCTCGGAAGCAGCATGGCACCGCTGGTGAAGGCGCTTGCCGGGTGATCGACAGTTCGTACAAGCGGCACGACGGGTACAAGAAGCGATCCTGCCACAGGCAGGTAGTCGGGAAAGACTAAGGACTGCGGCATGCTTTATGAGCTCGTCAATTTCAGCGATCAGGTGAACGCGCTCAACGTCTTCCGCTACATCACGTTCCGCACCGGCGGCGCGATCATGACGGCGTTGCTGTTCGTGTTCCTGTTCGGCCCGATCATGATCGACATGCTGCGCCTGAAGCAGGGGCGGGGACAGCCGATCCGCGACGACGGTCCGCAGTCGCATCTTGCCAAGCGCGGCACGCCGACCATGGGCGGGTTGATGATCCTGTCCGGCGTCACGGTGGCGACGCTGCTGTGGTCCAATCTGTCCAACCCGTACGTCTGGGTGGTGTTGGGCGTGACGCTGTCCTATGGCGCGATTGGCTTCTACGACGACTACAAGAAAGTGAAGAAGCGCACGGTCGCCGGCTTTTCCGGCAAGCTGCGCTTCGGACTCGAAATCGCCGTCGCGGCGGTGGCGACCTATGTGCTGATGACGCTGTCGACGCCTGAACTGGCGGCCTCGCTGACCATTCCGTTCTTCAAGAACCTGATTTTTGATCTCGGACCGTTTCTCGTCATCCTCGGCGTGCTGGTGATTGCCGGAGCGGGCAATGCCGTGAACCTGACCGACGGCCTCGACGGTCTCGCCATCGTGCCGGTGATGATCGCGGCCGCGACGTTCGGATTGATCGCCTACCTTTCGGGCAACGCGAATTTCGCGCGCTACCTGCAAATCCATTACGTGCCGGGCACCGGTGAGCTGGCGATCATCTGCGGCGCGCTGATTGGCGCTGGGTTGGGTTTCCTCTGGTTCAACGCTCCCCCCGCCATGATTTTCATGGGCAACACCGGATCGCTCGCGCTGGGCGGCGCTTTGGGCGCGATTGCCGTTGCGACCAAGCACGAGATCGTGCTGGCCATTGTCGGTGGCTTGTTCGTCGTGGAAACGCTGTCGGTGATCATCCAGGTGGCGTCATTCAAGCTTACGGGGAAGCGTGTCTTTCGAATGGCCCCGCTCCATCATCATTTCGAACAGAAGGGGTGGAAAGAGTCGACGGTTGTGGTCCGCTTCTGGATCATCTCGGTCGTCTTGGCGCTGGTCGGACTGGCGACGCTCAAGCTGCGCTGAGGCGGGGCTGAAGGCATACCCGGGCGTAGCGGCGCGAAATCCACTAAAATCGGCTTTATGATTCGCGCCACCACCTTTGCTGGAAAGAACGTTGCCCTGTTCGGGCTGGGGGCTTCGGGCACCGCGACCGCTCTTGCGCTCGCGGCTGGCGGGGCATCGGTGTCGGCCTGGGACGATAACGAAGCGTCGCGCGCAGCAGCGAAGCGGGCTGGCGTATCACTGGCGGACCTCTCGCAGGCGGATTGGAGCGGGTTTGCTGCCCTGGTCCTCGCGCCTGGCGTGCCGCTAACGCATCCTGAACCGCATTGGACGGTGGTCAAGGCGAAAGCCGCGGGCGTCGAAGTGATCGGTGACGTCGAGCTGTTCTGCCGGGAGCGGGCGAAGCTGTGCCCCGATACGCCGTTCGTTGCGATCACCGGCACCAATGGGAAATCTACGACCACGGCACTGCTGGCGCATATCCTGCGCTCGGCGGGCAAGGATGTTGCCATGGGCGGCAATATCGGCACGCCGATCCTGGCGCTGGAGCCGCCATCGCCATCGCGCATTCATGTGATCGAGCTGTCGTCGTTCCAGATCGACCTGACGCCGTCGCTGGCGCCATCCATCGGCATTCTGCTCAACCTGACGCCGGATCACATCGACCGCCACGGCACGATGGAGCACTATGCGGCAGTGAAAGAGCGTCTGATCGCCGGAGCCGCGCACGCAATTATCGGTGTCGACGATGACGCCTCGCGCGCCATTGCCGACCGCAAACGGGCTTCGGGGCAGCTCGATGTCTTCTCCGTTCTGGATCCCGCGTGCCTCTGGCATGCGGAAGGTACGCGGCTGTTTGCCGAAAACACGACCACCGGAGTTAGTGATCCGTTCACGGATCTCGCGGGTATCGGCACCTTGCGCGGGCGTCACAATGCCCAGAATGCGCTGGCTGCCAGCATTGCCGCGCTTCGCCTCGGTGTGAGCGTTGAAGATCTCGGCAAGGGACTATCAACCTACGGCGGCCTCCCACATCGCATGGAGCAGGTCGGGCAGGCTGGCAGCGTCATTTTTATCAATGATTCCAAGGCCACGAACGCCGATTCGACTGATAAGGCGCTGGCCGCATTTCCTCGCGATATCTACTGGATCCTGGGTGGCAAGTCGAAAGCTGGTGGCATCGAGCCGCTGACTGCCTATTTTCCGCGCATCGCCAAGGCTTACCTGATTGGTCAGGCAACCGACGAGTTTGCCGAAACCCTCGGAACGGCCGTGCCTTTTGAGCGTTGTGGCACGTTGGATGTTGCGGTCGCCGCTGCGGCGCGTGATGCGGCGTCCAGCATAGGTGACGAACCTGTCGTGCTGCTATCCCCGGCGTGTGCCTCCTATGATCAGTTCAAGAGTTTCGAACACCGCGGCGACACGTTCCGCAGTCTGGTCAAATCCTTGCCGGGAGTGGCTGCGCCGGGTGCGCCCTATGCGAGGTGATTCAGCGGGTAGATTGAGCGTTTGTGCTGGCGCGAGGACGGCTCCGACGA
>JAEYYQ010000374.1 GCA_023428365.1 Pseudomonadota bacterium
GCCAAGATCGGTCTGGACAAATGGTTCACCGGGTTCCGGTGGCCGCCCTTGTGCCAGATAGATTGCAGCGTTCGATGGATAGCGCTGATACCCAGGCAGGTATTCCTTGATCCGGTCGGACATCAGCATGTGCGTCGCGAAGCCCGTACGAGCGAAGCGGATTGCTTCGGCTGCGACCTCTCCAAAACTCATCGTGCCGTAGAGTTCCAGAGCGGTGAGCCACGCGTCGGGAGCGCCGGGGACTACCGATCGCAAAATGCCCTCTGGAATTTGGCCATCGTGATTGTTTTTGAAGTAGTCGGCCGACGCAGCCTTTGGCCAAACACCCAGCCCGCTAATGGTGATCGTTTCCTGCCTTTCGGCGAGGTAAATCATCATCGGAGCCACGCCAGCGACATTCACCATATCCGGCTGCACGACCGCCAAGGTGACGACTGCCGCGACGCCCGCATCGACTGCGTTGCCGCCATTCTCCAGTACCGAAAAGGCCGCCTGGGCAGCGAGGTGATGCCCGGCGGACACGACATGTCGCGAGCCGGAAACAACGGGGCGATGGCGCATCGGAGTATCCTTGTTTATCGGAACGCGAACAGAAGTCGGTTCCGGCGCGACGGTGTCAGGCCATCGCGCACCAGTAAGGCCAGCCCGTACAATCCAGCCGACCGCGAGCAATCTAAATCGACAACTCTATTGCAAACAATTACCATTATTAGCGACGATCAATAGCATGGGTGTGAATAATGGCCGTTGATGTTCGCCAGCTCCGCGCGTTCGTTGCCGTGGGAGAGCAACTCAGCTTCGCGCAGGCCGCTCGCCGCCTGAACATCGCCCAACCGGCTCTGACACGGACTATCAAAAGCATCGAAGCCGTCGTCGGCACGCAACTTTTCGTCCGCACCACGCGGAGGGTCCAGCTTACACGCGCGGGCGAGGTGTTCTTGGACGAGGCGCGTCAATCCCTGCTGCAAGTCGATCGTACGATCCGTCTGGCGCGGGAGACCGCAGATGGCCTGGGTGGCCACATCAACATCGGCTACATGGATTTTGCCGTGCATGGACCCTTGATGACCGCACTTGCGATGTTTCGTCGGGAGCGTCCGAGTGTCCGAATTAGTATGAAACGGCAGAGGTCTGAACAGCAATCGCTGCTCGTTGAATCTCAGCAACTCGACATCGGGATAACGATGCAGCATGCCTTCAATCCGCAGCTCGAGATTATCCCGTTAACGCGCCATCCCTTGAGGGTGGTGCTGCCTGCTGACCACCCTCTTGCCCGTCTGCGTAAAATCCCTCTCGCTCGTTTGGCCAACGAGCGCTTCGTCCTTGGTGAGCCTTCGATATGGCGTCTCTATCTGCGCGTCATCAATGACTTCTGCAGTCGTGAGCATTTTCTTCCAACGGTGATTGCCGAAGCGTACGAAAGCCCAACCTTGTTTCAGTTCGTCGCCGACGGTGCCGGAATAACAATTTATCCGTCGATTATCGATCGATTGAAAGTTCCGGGCGTTGTTTCAAGACCATTCGTAGAGGATGCTCCTGAATTCGAGACTTTTGCAATCGGACGGCGACATGAAACAAATCGCACGGTGTCGCGTGTCATCGAACTCATTCGGCAGAGTGTTTCGGCTCAAAATACTTGAGCTTGGAGCCAGGCGCCTCAAGCGACTGTCTTAAATTTTACGGCGCCAACTGACTTGCGTACGACCAGAGCCGTCGGGAGGCTTCTGACTTTCGGTGGGTTTTCGCCCGCTATGCACGACAGCAGATATTCTGCCGCGGCGACGCTCATTTCGCGAACCGGAGCGTGAACGGTCGTCAATGGTGGTTCGATCTGCGCGGCGAGGTCGTAGTCGTGAAATCCGGTGATCGACATTTCGCCGGGGATATCCACGCCGGCGCTGCGGGCCTCAATAACGGCACCCACAGCGAGGACGTCACCGGTGCAGGCAACAGCAGTGAACGTCCGCGGCCCCGATAGCAATGCCCGCATCCCCGCCCGCCCGGCAGCAACAGTATAGCCAGCCTCGACGATCCGATCGGGGGGAACGTCAATGCCCCGTTCGTTGAGCGCGGTCAGGATCGCCTGCAATCTCGCTGAGATGCGGTCATTGTGCCGAACCGGGCTGTGCAGCACCGCAAAATCCCGATGCCCCAGATCGGCCACAAACTTTACGAGTTCCGAAACCGGGCCATAGTTATCGAACCCGACAGACGGCAGCTTCGATGACGGATCATCGGTAAACGTCTGTATGACAGGAAGTGCAGACCGGCGAACCAGATCGTACAGCTCCGGGACATGATCATTGCCTACCAGAATGAGGCCGTCGACGCCGCGCTCGATGAGGGTTCTTGCGACCTCGTACTCGCGCCTCGGATCATAACCACTACTCGCTGTGAGAAGGTGATAGCGGCTCACTTGCAACCGACGCTCGATCGCCTCGACGGCGTCGGAATAAACCGAGTTTCCAAGTGCGGGCACGATCACCGCAACGCTGCCGGATCGGCCCGAAGTTAGGCTCCGTGCAACACCATCGCGGACGTAGTTGACGCTATCGAGTACGGCTTGAATGCGTGCGCGGGTTTCGGCGTTGACGCTCGCAGACTGATTGAGAACGCGAGACACTGTCGCCGGCGAAACACCGGCCATGCGCGCGATATCGCGAACGCCGCTGCGTCCTGTCTCCGTTCGATCTGTCTTCTTGCGCATGCTGTCGCTTAGCTCTTATGAAACGCGTTTCATATCTTCTACCGTTCCGACTGACGCGTGTCCACGCCGAGAAGAAACACATGACGATTTATTTGAGAAAGGTTGCTTGACTTGGACTTGTTGCTGGATGCATGTTTATGAAACCGGTTTCAATAATAAGCCCGGACTTGGGAGGAATAAATGAAGCGCATGACCCTCGCCGCGCTCGCGTGCGCGGCTGTAGTTTCGGCACCTTTCGCCAACGCTGCCGAGGTGCCTGCATCGGGCGCCAGTCCACGGATCGATGCGATCAAGAAGGCGGGCGCCCTCAAGGTCGCCGTCATTCACAACACACCCTGGCTAGTCGAGAACACCACCGGCACTGGCGAGCCGTGGAGCGGCCCGGCGTGGATTTTCGCGAATGCTGTCGCCAAGGATCTGGGCGTCAAGCTCCAGACGGTTCCCGTGAGCAACGAAACCAAAGTTCCCGTGCTCGCAGCCAATCAGGTCGACATCTCGATCGCTCCGTTGGCTGAGACGGAGCCGCGGCTGAAGGTCGTGGATTTCGTGCTCTACTCGTCAACGAGCGTCTGCATGTTCGGATTGAAGAGCAACCCCAAGGTCGCAAACGCCAAGACCGTTGACGATCTGAACAAGGACGACGTCACGGTGGCAGTGCTTCTCGGAGCGGCGGAGGAGCCGTGGGTCAAGGAGCGTTTGCCAAAAGCCAAGGTCCGTGGCGTCATCACCTCGGCCCTCATTCCGATCGACGAGGTCCTGGCCCGACGCGCGGACGTTGCCCCCATCAATCGTATCCAGTGGCCAGCGCTTCAGAAAAAGATGGCAGCCCTCGACGCGCTGCCCCGTGAGGCAAACTGCCAGGAAAGTAACGAGAAGGCACAGCCCGTTGGCATGGCCATCGATAAGGGCCAGGACGCCTTCCTCAACTACCTTCGCACCAAGGCGAAGGAAATGGCGGGCGAACTGACGGCCGTCGAAAACAAGATCATCGCAGAGCAGCTCTGACA
>JAEYYQ010000405.1 GCA_023428365.1 Pseudomonadota bacterium
TGGAAAAGGTGATCGACGGCGAAATCGGCGCGGACCTGTTGAAAAAGCTATCGGATCATCCCACGGCCGGGCTGATCGGCCTGTGCTACATGAACTCCGGCACACGTAACGTTTACAACTCCAAAAAGCCGATTACAGCCGTTGAGGATCTCAAGGGTCTTAAGATCCGCATGATGGGCAATCCGGTGTTCGTCGATACCATGAATGCGCTCGGTGGCAACGGCGTCGCGATGGGCTTCGACCAGCTCATCAACGGCATGCAGACCGGCGTTGTGGACGGCGCAGAAAACAATGAGCCGTCGTATGAAAGCGGCCAGCATTATCGCTACGCGAAATATTACTCGCGCACCGGCCACTTGATCATTCCGGAAATCCTGGTGTTCTCAAAGCGCACCTGGAACAGTCTGTCCAAGGAAGATCAGGCGCTTATCATGAAGTTCTCGCAAGAAGCTCAGAAGGAGCAGCGGCAGCTTTGGTACGCTCGCGAGAAAGAGTCGATCGATAAGCTGAAAGCTGCGGGCGTCGAAATCAATGACATCGCAGATCGCACGCCATTCCAGAAAGCGGTAAAGCCCGTTTGGGATAAGCATGGAGCGAGCCATGCGGCGCTGATCGACCGAATTCAGGCCGTCAAGTAACTGCGCTCAGTCTGGGCCAGCCACCGCAATAGAATAAGTTAGTGGCTGGCACCCTATCGGGGAGTCCTAAATGCGCGCTGCCTATTTCCGGGCGATGGACCTTCTCCATCGTGCCTGCTTGATTGGTGCTGGCATTGCACTGGTTGTCATCACGCTCATTATCCCTTGGGGCGTTTTCACACGCTACATTTTGAATAGCGCTTCGTCCTGGCCAGAACCCTTGGCGATTTTGCTGATGATCGTGCTGTCTTTCCTATCGGCGGTCGTCTGCTATAGCGAGCATATCCATCTCGCCGTGGGAATGCTGCCCAACACTCTGACCGGATCGGCCCGCACAGCACTGGGAATCGTGATCGAGGCAGGCATGGCAGGAATGAACCTGTTCCTGCTCTACTACGGCATCAATCTGGTCAAGCAGACCTGGTATCAGTCGATCGCCGAGTTTCCTGTCGTCTCGGTCGGCGTTTCGTATCTTCCCATTCCAATCTGCGGTCTGATTACGCTTCTGTTTATCATCGAGCGCTTCATGAAGGGCGACTGGTTCCCGGCCCCGCACGCGCCGGATGATGAACTGAACACCATTTCAGCCGAATAGCAGAGCCCAGAGTTCATCATGGACGCCTTCGTACTCATCGGCTCATTCATTGTCGCCTGCCTTCTCGGCATGCCCGTCGCATACGCCTTGGGCCTGGCAGCCGTGGTCGGCGCGCTCTGGATCGACATCCCGCTCGAGGCCATCGCCCTGAAAACCTCGGATGGCATGGATGACTTTCCGCTCCTCGCCATTCCGTTCTTCATTCTCGCCGGCGCCATTATGGGCGAGGGCGGCATGGCCTCCCGCATCGTCAATCTGGCCAAGGTCTTCGTCGGCTTCATTCGCGGCGGCCTCGCGCTGGTGAACCTGCTGGCGTCGTCCATGTTCGGAGCGATCTCCGGCTCATCGGTCGCCGACACAGCCTCGATCGGCTCGGTCATGATTCCGCAGATGGTCAAGGCCGGCTATCCCCGGCTGTTCGCGGTCAGCGTCACCGTTTCCGGTTCTCTGCAACCTCTGCTGCTGCCGCCCAGCCACAACATGGTGATCTATTCTCTCGCCGCCGGCGGCACTGTTTCGGTCGCGCACTTGTTCATCGGCGGCATCATTCCAGGCCTACTTTTATGCCTCGGCTTGATGAGCCTTGTTCTGATCTTCGCCTATCGGAACAATCTTCCAAAGGGCGAGGTGATCCCGCTCGGGCAGGCTATCCGTATTGCAGGTGATGCGGTGTGGGGCTTGGTTACCGTCGTGATCATCATGGGCGGCATTCTGTCCGGCATCTTTACGCCGACGGAAAGCGCCGCAGTCGCCTGTATCTGGGCGTTTCTCGTGACCATGTTCATCTACCGAACCTATAAGTGGTCCGAGCTGCCCCTGTTGATTGGGCGCGTCGTTCGCACCGTGGGCATGGTCATGATCATGATCGGTTTCTCGATGTCGTTCGGCTACATGATGGCTCTGATGCGCGTGCCAGCAATGGCCGTCGAATTCTTCTCGACGATCGCGTCCGACAAGTACATGTTCCTTCTGTACGTAAACATCCTGCTGTTGGTTCTCGGCACCTTCATGGACTTGGCGCCGATGGTGCTGATCTGCACGCCGGTGTTCATGCCACTGCTGCAGACTTACGGCATTGACCCGGTACACTTCGGCATCATCATGATCTTCAACCTTGGGATCGGTCTGCTGACGCCACCTGTCGGGCCAACACTCGCTGTCGGATGCGCCATAGGAAAAGTGTCCATGGAAGCCCTATCGCGCGCCATCCTGATCTTCTATGTACCGCTGATCGGTGTGCTCTTGATCGTCACCTATGTTCCGGCCCTGACGCTCTGGCTGCCAAATCTCCTGCTCGGCAAGTAGGATCGGCCGCAGACCTTCCGTACGCTCGCAGACAATGCCCGTGTGATCACAATGGTCACACGGGCATTGTGCATTTACGACGCACGATGACGAGCATCGGTGCGCGCAGATAGGCAGTAGACTACAATCTCGCTGCGATGCGACGGGCCTAGACTGTCATCGGCCACGTGTGTCGCCGGGCGCAGCTAGCCGGTGAGGGAATGACGAACAAGCGCGACGACTACGACACCGCGTGCACGCTTGAGCAAATTGCGGCGCGCGGCAATCGCAAGCCAATCAATCTCGCGCTGCAAGGCGGCGGAGCCCATGGCGCATTTGGCTGGGGTGTGCTCGATCGGCTGCTTGAGGATGACAGACTTGCGCTCGACGCCATCAGCGCCACAAGCGCCGGCGCAATGAATGCCGTGGTGATGGCCTACGGCGTATCGCTTGGCGGACGGGAAGGCGGGCGCGCGAAACTCACAGAGTTCTGGCAAGCCGTAAGTGACGCGGGATGGCTATATAGCCCGGTTCGCAATTCGCCGTTGGAAAACTGGCTTGCAGTGAACCACATCGGCAGTGGCAGCTCGCCGTCTTTCAAAATGTTCATGGCGATGGTCAATTCATTCTCGCCATATGAACTGAACCCTCTGGATTTCAATCCGCTGAAAGACGTTCTCGAGAAGATCGTCGATTTCAACCGCTTGAGTCGCTGCCCACACGCAACGCGCTTGTTCCTCAGCGCCACCAATGTTCGAACCGGAAAAATCCGCGTTTTCGAAAATTCTGAGATTGGCCTCGACGTCGTGCTCGCCTCAGCCTGCCTACCCTATATTTTCAAAGCCGTCGAAATTGACGATGAACATTATTGGGATGGCGGGTTCATGGGGAACCCCGCCATATTTCCACTGATTTACCGCGGCGCTTCTCGCGACGTCATCATCGTGCATATCAACCCGTTGGTCAGAAACAAACTTCCCGAATCCGCACCTGAGATCTTCAATCGAATGAATGAGATTTCGTTCAATTCGTCACTGATGCGTGAAATGCGCGCGATCGCTTTCGTGTCCCGTTTGCTCGATGACGGACAACTCGACACAAGTCATTACCGGCGGATGCTGATCCATTCGATCAGCGATGATGAGGAAATGAACCATCACAGCATCGAAAGCAAATTAAACCCGGACTGGACTTTCCTAACTCACCTGCGCGATGCCGGCCGCAAGGCCGCCGATACGTGGCTGAGTGAATGTTACGATAAAGTCGGCCGAACATCGACAATCGATATTTCCGCAACATTTATGTAGCTGTCGCCATCAAGCTGCAGCCTGACCCGCCGTTACGGCTTTGGGCAAGGAAACGTTCTCTCGCGCACATAGCGCGCGCGCCTCTCTTGCGGGCAGCGGCCGGCTCCACCAGTAGCCTTGTGCTTCACAGCAGCCAACGGTCATCAGTTCCCGCAATTGCTCCTGCGTTTCGACTCCTTCGGCGATCGTCGTCATACCGAGACTGGACGCAAGCTCTGTAATGGCGCGAATAATCGCCATGCTGCCCGGAACGTGGCCGATTCCCTCTACGAACGACCTGTCGATCTTTATGCTGTCGAACGGAAAGCGCATCAGATAGCTCAATGATGAGTAACCGGTTCCGAAATCGTCCATTGCGATGCGCAAGCCGAGACTGCGTAGCTCATGCAATTGCCTGAGGGCCTGCTTATCACCACGCAGCAGTGTGGACTCCGTGATTTCCAGGACGAGCCGATGCGCGGCGACGCCGGCCTCCGCCAATGCCTCCCTGACCTGCTGGACGAGGGCGCGGCTTCGAAATTGAAGTGGCGACAGATTGACGGAGACTTTTATGTGGTTCGGGAGTCGCGCCAGTTCGCGGCAGACTTCTCCCAACGCCCAATTCCCAATCTGCTCGATGAGCCCGATATCTTCCGCTACCGAAACGAAATCGGAGGGTGGCACCAGCCCCTTCTGAGGATGCCGCCAACGGATCAACGCCTCAAATCCACTGATCGCCTGAGAGTCAAGCCGGTATAGCGGCTGATAGTGAAGTTCGAATTGCCCTTCGTTCAGCCCTTGACGCAAGTCGACCTCCAAGAGCCTGCGTTGCCTGGATCTGGTCTGCATCTCCGGCTCATAAAACCGATAGACACACCGATCCGCAGCTTTGGCTTCCCAGAGGGCGAGATTCGCCGCCTGAAGCAGATCCTCGGCTGTCGTCGCATCTTTCATCGCCAGAGCAATACCGATGCTGGCGCTGATGGCGATGCTGTGACCTTCGATGGTCAAGGGCTCGCTGAGTTTCTTGATGACGCTGTCCGCAAGCTCGGCGGCGTCACCTGTCCCGCCAATCCGTTGGGCGAGAGCAAATTCGTCCCCGCCGAGGCGCGCAACGATACCGCCCGGTCCGACGAGCAATTGCAAACGGCCGGCAACGACTTGCAATAATTTATCTCCGACGCTTTGTCCCAATGCGTCGTTTATGCTTCTGAAAAGATCAAGATTGATGCAGAGAACTGCAATCTCATTTTGTTGCGCAGAAGGTAAAAGAACGCGCTCCAGCATTTCGTGGAACATCGCTCTGTTCGCGAGCTTGGTCAGCGGATCGTGCCTGGAGAGATGATTGATCCGCGCCTCTGCCTGATGGCGATGTGTCACGTCGGCGAACGTGCGCACAAAGCCTCCATCCGCCAGCAGCTGGCTTTGCACTTCCAGTACGGTTCCCTCATGCGTCGTCCACTCGTGCGTGGCCATCCGAGAAACCTCCGATCGCGCACGCGTCTGCTGACCTAAACGCTGGATCACTCCCCAATCCGCCACGTCTCCACCCGCACGACGCTGATATTCGATCAGCTCCGTGTAGTCCGGAGGACGCTTGAGGTAGGAAGCAGGCAAACCAAGCAGCGTCACCGCCTGACGATTAATGACGGCCAGATGCCCATCGCCATCCACCATCATGATGCCTTGAGACATGTTGTTCAGCGTCAATTCCAATTCGCGCGATTTTGTTCGCGACCGCGCTTCGCTCCTCTGAAGAGCGCTGCGAATTCTTTCGAGGCTGATGGCATTTCGAGCTGCGAGCGCAGCCGAAATCAGCAGAACGAGGCTCAGCAAACCCGCAACGGCAAATGCAATACGATATCGAAGAATAAAGCCAGCGGAGTTCTCTTCATCTGCAGCGGTCACGGCGACGACCAAAGGGAGCTCTGTAAGCACCCGATAGGAAGTCACTTGTCCCCCGTTTGCACCCACCTCCAGATGCCAGAAAGAACTACGGTTCTCCTTTTCCAGTTTCCTGAAAAGTGGCGTCTGCGAGAGGTCACTCCCGGGATCGGGGGCCCGGCCGTAGCTGAAACGAACGATGCCGTCGCGACCGATCAGCAAGCTGTCACTCTCTCCAATTGCCGGAGACGCATCGTTGGCCAATACCATGAGCGACGGATCCAGCGAGATCGCGATGACGCCGCCCCAGTTGCCGTCAGGCTTCTCGATTTTGCGTGTCAGCAGCACATGTCCTGCGTAAGCCTCAGGCGCCACAAGAGGCCGGCCAATGAAAAGGATGTCTGCAGGTTCGTTGGCATGTATGCGGAAGTATTCGGCTCCCGCCAGTGATGTCCCCCGATCCGGAGACGGAATGTTGCTCGCAAGAAGAATGCCGTTCTCGTCGATGATCGAAATCGTCGACCTCGCACTCAGACCCGCAGCGCCCTCAGACAGAATCTGAGACCAGCTTCCTTTGCCGGCATTGCGTGCATAACTGCTGCGCAGAGATCGGAGCGTGCGGTCGATCTTCTCAATGCGGCGGATCACACGCTCTTCGAGCACGTGAGCCACATGAGCGGTCTCACGGAAAATTTCTCCACGGACGTTCTCTCGTTCCATGGCGACGAGCGTGAAGGCAGCGCACCACACCAGAATGATGAGGCCCGCAATGCAAACCGAAGGACGGAACGTCGCAAAGGACTGGGAAGCCGATTTCCAACGAAACATCACATCGATGATCCATAATCGCCACCTAGTCTTCAGTATTGGTGGAAATATTTAAATTTCAGCGAATATGACTGAACGGGTGGGCGCTGAAACGAGAACGGGCGGTTAACGAGGGGTAAACTCGCGCCGCGAAAATGCAGAACCGCCCCTGAAGTCCGTCGCTTCGACGCCTGCATCTGATTGTTTGAGGGCGCGCCGGGGTCCGGACGCCATAAGCCAGCCTCATAAGCAATTTTCTGGTCGCGATAACACAAGTTCCATATGTCCAGCGCCGCATGCGTGCTAGGCGAAGCGTCCCGCGATCAATCGAAGGCGCAATGTCATGAATTCCGGTCAGGCTTCCCTGGTGTCGTCGCTGCGCCCCTCGGCACAGCACACGCCCGAAAGCGGCATTCTCAAAGTGTTCAATTACGGCCGCGGAAAGCCTGGTCTGACGCCGCTGTGGGCCGGAGAAGGCGACTTGCCGACACCTGCATTCATTTGCGATGCGGCTGCGCGGTCCATGCAGGCCGGCGAAACATTCTACACGAGCAACCGCGGCATTCCGGATTTGCGGCAATCCCTCGCCAACTACTTCGCTCGCCTCTATGGCATGCCGTTCTCGTCTGAAGAGTTCTTCGTCACCGGCGGCGGAATGCAGGCGATCCAGCTCGCGCTGCAAGCGGTCGCCGGACCGGGCGATGAGGTTGTCGTCCCCACGCCGGCTTGGCCGAATTTCGCAGGCGCCATCGGAATTCAGGGCGCACGCGTCCTCCCTGTGCCCATGAGCCTGATGCCCGGCGGCTGGACACTATCGCTCGATCATCTGTTCGCAGCGGTCGGCGAGAAAACGCGCGCGATCGTCGTCAATTCTCCCTCCAACCCCACCGGCTGGACAGCCACGCGCGAAGAGCTGCAAGCGATCCTCGAATTCGCGCGGGCTCGCGGCATCTGGATCATCGCCGACGAGATCTATGCCCGTTTCTTCTACGCGGGCGGCCTTGCGCCGTCTTTCCTTGAGTTCCGTCGCCCGGACGACCGGATCATCTTCGTCAACACGTTCTCGAAGATGTGGGCGATGACTGGCTGGCGCATCGGCTGGCTGCAAGCGCCTCCGGAAATCGGGCAGGTGATCGAGAACCTCGTGCAGTACAATACGTCCGGCGTTGCTCCCTTCATGCAACGTGCCGCCATCGCTGCCCTCGAGGACGGCGAGACCTTTGCCCGCGAGCAGATTGCCCGCGCCGCTGCCGGGCGCGATGTGGTCAGCGCAGTCCTTTCCGGCTCGAATAAGATCCGCTACGCCCCGCCAGCCGGTGCCTTCTACGCGTTCTTCGGGATCGACGGCGTCACGGATTCGATGAAGGCAGCGATGCAGTTGATCGATGAATCTGGCGTCGGATTGGCGCCGGGCTCAGCGTTCGGCGATGGAGGCGACGGCTACTTCCGGATCTGCTTCCTGCGCTCAACTGACCCCCTGCGAGAAGCCATGGGACGACTGCAGAACTGGCTCAATACTCAGGGCTAGGTCTTGCTGCCTGGCCCCGCCTTATCGCCAGTCGACACCTCGCGGGTGCCGAGAACATCCGCGAGCCGCATCTTCGCCGACCCAGGTTGCAGTGGCTTCTGCTGGCTTTCATGCGGAGCCCAGCCAGTCAGCGTGATAATCTCGAACGTTGCAGGGATGCGACCGCCGGGAAGACCGTGGCGCTCGATGTAGATCTCGCACGCCCGGATCAGCGTCTCGCGCCTTAATGGGCGGCGACTGCGATCCTTCAGGACATTACCGGCGCCCATGCCGCGCAAGTCACGCATCAGCGCCAGCGGCGACTCGTATGTCACCGTTACGAGATCGGCATCCGTCACCGGCAAAGCGAACCCGGCCCGTTGCAGCAAACTACCCAGGTCTCGAACATCAGCGAACGGCGCGACATGCGGACTGGCCCCACTCTCGACTTCTGTTTCGGCCAGCAAGAAGGCCTCGCGCAACTCGGCCAATGTCTGTCCGCCGAGCAACGCGCCAAGAAACAAACCATCTGGCTTCAACGCACGGCGAATCTGGAGAAGCGCACCGGGCAGGTCGTTGACGTGATGCAAGCTGAGACCGGATACCACGAGATCAAGCGAGCCCTCCCGAAACGGAAGGAATTCCTCATCGGCAAGAACACGCGGCGCAGGACATAGCTTGAGGTAGTCCCAAACGTGATCCACGCTGATGATCGTGGAAACGCCCGGCAATGCCTGCAACCGTCTCGCAATGACACCGTGATGCGCGCCGAGATCGACGACCGTTTCGAACTGGCGATGCACAGCACGCAGCCGTTCCAGAAAATCGTCGGCAACCCGCTGCAGCAGGAAGTCGTGCGCATTCGCCATCGCTGCAACGCGCGCACGTCGCCGCCAAAGTAACTCGCGATCAAACAGCTCGTGGTCGCTCATGGCCTCAGAACGTGTCACCGGATGATTGGTTTTCGTGATCTGCCCGGACATTTTGCGCTTCGCAATGGGCCGACGCACTTTACACTGCATGCGAGCTTCTCTGATCGCACGTCCCATGAGCCCCTTGTCAAGCTTCAGACGCCAAATCCATCAGGCGATGCGCGGCGCTGCCGACCTGATCATGCCGCCCGTCTGCCTGTATTGCCGCAAGCCGCTGGCCGAGCACGACTGCCTGTGCGGCAAGTGCTGGCGCGAGGTTAAATTCATCCGTCATCCATTGTGTGACGTTCTAGGCGTCCCGTTGCCGTTCGATATCGGGCCTGGGGCGATCTCCGCCGGAGCGGCCGCCAATCCGCCTGCCTACGATCGCGCGCGGGCCGTCGCTCATTTCGATGGCGTCATGCGCGATCTGGTTCATCAGCTCAAATACGGCGACAATCACATCGCGCGTCGTCTCTTCGGCCGCTGGCTCCTGGAAACAGGTACGGAATTGTTCAACGATGCGGAATTGATGGTTCCCGTGCCGCTCTACCGCTGGCGTTTACTGAAGCGGCGCTTCAACCAGTCGGCGGAGTTGTGCCGAGAACTGAGCCGGCTGACGGGTCTCGCCTGGGATCCGATGATCTTGAAACGGACGCGCCAGACCATAAGTCAGGTGGGCCTGACGCACGACCAGCGGCGGCGGAATGTCCAGGGGGCGTTCGCCGTGGTGGACGGGCGGAGTGCTGCCATCGACGGACGATCCATCCTGCTCATCGATGACGTAATCACAACAGGCGCCACGGTTGGCGCCTGCGCCCGAGCTTTGAAAAAAGCCGGCGCAGCGCGCGTTGACGTGCTGGCGCTCGCCATGGTTACGCCCGACAGCACGATTGACCCGTCCTAGAGGCGCGGCAATCCAGGTGTTTTCCTTGATCGAACAAGCAAGTAATCTTATGTGCTCCTGCCGCGCCGGATTCGAAGCATGCCACACGTTACCATCTACACCACGTTGTTTTGCCCCTATTGCCAGATGGCCAAGCAACTGCTGAAACGCAAAGGCGTCGCCTACGACGAGATCGACGTAGGCGGGAAGCCGGAGCTCAGAGATGAGATGACCATGAAGGC
>JAEYYQ010000568.1 GCA_023428365.1 Pseudomonadota bacterium
AACGCAACGATCGGAAAAACCTGCGGCTCGACATCGGGCGACCGCAAGAGCGGCAGCGGCTGTTCCGTCGCCGGAGTTTGGGGCGGCTGTCTACCAGAGAGCCAGAACATCCAAGTGCTCCATCGGGCAAGCGTGTCCGGATACTGTTGGGGCCGCACCGCAAGCCTGTTGCGGAGTGCGGCCGGACGAATGACGGCACCTACGCCGGATCTGTTTCGCGGACCTCTAACGCCGGCAGGGATGCAAGAAAGGCCGTCAAGTCGGCTTCCAGGATGAGGGTGCGCCGCTCCCAAGCCACGGCGCGCAGCCGGCCAGCGCGGATGGCATTGTAAATTTTGCCTCGCGACACGCCCAGGCGCTGCGCAACATCATCAACGCTGCTGGCCAACGGCGGAAGCCCAGCAGCCGACGGATGATCAGACACCAGCTTCATGAGGGTCCGCGGGGGACGTGGTGTGCGCCGTGTGCGTAACCGCTTGGCGGCACTCTTGCCGTGATGGGTCATCAACGCGTCTCCGGACAGTTTCCGAGAGACAAACGTGAGCGAACACGGATCGAAGCGCAAGAATAATTTAAGCAATGCAAGCTTATGTCGGAATTTACTTCGGGTCAATACAGATAAATATGTGTCAAGATAAGTCAATACACGTCATGACACTTTAGCAATACTGCACGAATCATAAAATTATCTTTTCTTTCATGGGTCTGTAGCTGCAAGCTAGATTTATTTATGCGCAGCATTCGTCCCGTTTGAACGCATAGGATCGGCTTCCGCTTAAGTCGCGATTTTGCGAGTTCTAGACGTTCTGGTCTGTGGATAACTGCCCCATCGGCTGGCATCCAGCAGATGCGGGCAGTCGTTGTTCGACTGAATCAGCGTCGCCCAGCCGCAGCCGTCGGTGGTCCGCTGGCACGGCCTGGCGGACTGGTCGGTCGGGTGCCGGCGCTCCAGTTCTTACGCGCATTTAAGGAGGGGCGAAGCGCTGGCCGAACGCGAGCGCCACGGTCTAAAGGGCGTCGTCGCGAAACAAGCCGACATAGCCTATCGCAGCGGACGTGTGGATCAGCGTGTCGAGGTGAAACGGTGGCGTGGCGGACAGCCAACACTGGCCGGGCGAAGAGATTTGCAAGCCAATTCATGTAAGTCACAGGCAGCGCGAGCGACGTAGGAGGTCCGTAAGTCTCGTTGCCCAGTCGGTTCTTCGGCTCATCATCCAGGAGAGGTCAGGTCCAATTTGAGCATGTCGAGGTGGTTGGCCTGCTGTTGTGCCGCCGGCGGATGACGCTCCGCATCTGGCGTGGCGCCGTTGTATTGGTTTCGTTACGTTCGTCGGGCGTGCCGAGGCTGGTCGACAGGCCCGGCAGGAAGGGTGCTCCCGCCTGAATGAAACGACCGCGCATGAGATCAACCAGCGTGACGAGCCTGCTCAACCGTTCGATCTGACAGCTTGACGGCCTTCTGCGCCGGTGGCGTTGTACAGAACGTCGCCCAATCATCCATCAGCAAGCGCCGCTTTACGAAGAGATCGCGACGTCTGTACGCGGCTTCGACCTTGCTCTCGATGACGTGAGCCAGCGCCATCTCAATGACGTGGTTCGGATGCCGAGTTTCCTCGTGGGCCCAATCGGAGAACGCTGAGCGGAAACCGTGCGCGGTCACGTCGGCCACGTTGAAGCGCCGCAGTAGCATCAGCAGTGCCATATTGGACAGCGGCTTGCCGCGTTTCTGTCCAGGGAAGACGAACTCGTTCAGCTTGACCTTCTCGGCCTCACGCAACACGTCCAGGGCCGCCGGGCTCAGCGGTACCCGGTGTTCGCGACCACCTTTCATCCGCTCACCAGGAATGGTCCAGACCCCGGCATCCATATCAATTTCGTTCCAGCGGGCGCCGAGCACCTCGTTGGTCCGACAGGCGGTCAGGATTAGCAGCCGGAACGCCAGCGCTGCGAAGCCTGCATGTTCGGTCAGCCTGACGATGAAATCGGGGACGTCGGCGTAGGGCATCGCCGCGTGGTGCTTGACGCGAGCGGTCTTCGACTGCTTCGCTAACAGGTTGGACAGATGCCCACGCCACAAAGCGGGGTTCTCGCCCTCGCGCGCCCCCAAGGCCTTCGCCGCATTCAGGACGCTCTCGATCCGTCCGCGGATGCGGCCAGCGGTCTCCGGTTTCTCGGTCCAGATTGGTTTCAGGATCTTGAGTATATGATCCGTCGTAACCTCGCCGACCGGGAGGTTGCCGATCACCGGATAGGCGTAGGTTTCCAAGGTATTGCGCCACTGCTGCCGGTGCTTGGCGTTCTTCCAGGTAGGCTCGTTGCTGGCGATGTAGTTTTCGGCCACCTGCTTGAAGGTCTGCGCGCATGCGGCTTCACGCTGAACCTGCGCGCGTGCCTCTCGGCGTTCCTCGATGGGGTCGATCCCTTTGGCCACCAAGCGACGGGCGTCGGCGGCATCCAGGCGGGCTTGCGCAAGGCTAACGTCGGCGACAGAACCGAGGCCGAGATGGCGTTTCCGGCCAACGATCGAATAACGAAAGATCCAGCTCTTCGAGCCGCCCTGGGCAATCTGCAGGTAGAGCCCGCCGCCATCGGCATAAAGGCCCGGTGCGGTCAAGTTCCTGACCTCAATGGCTGTCAGGCGGTTGGTTGTCCGGGCCATCTCGATCTCCTTCTTACTACACTCTTACCTATACTCTTACCTACACTCTGGATATGGGCTGTGGGCGCTCGGCAATCAACGTAGACGGACGAAGATGGATCGAAAACCCAATGAAATCGCGAATATATCTATCGTGGATGGATGTGGATGGATGTCAGGAAACCTAGATTTGGCGGACTCCCCCTCCGCCAATTCAGTACAGAACTGGGCACTGATATTGCTGGCGTTTTTCCCAGTGAAACGCCCGTCAGTGTCCTGAGCAGATTGCTCTTCGAGCCCATAATCCGAACCTCGCGCTCCGCCACCTCGACGCGCTGTGCCAGAGCCCGAAGATGCTCGCGGCGGTAGCCACCCCCTTCGAGCCTGATCTTCTCGCGCGCAGCGGCTCCGGCAGTCAACCCAAACCCTGTGGCGACAAGCAGGATCGTGTCGCGAATGCCATAGGCGTCCTGCGGGCCATACTCAGGCTCATCGAAGAGAGCGGTGAGCCAATGGTTGGAGCGGCTGATGATATGCGTGAACATGGAACTTTCTGATCTCAGACGAACGATGCGATGACGAGTTGCTGAGACGAGGTTTTCGGACAGCCGCGCGTTAGAATAAGTTTGACGCACGGTGGCCTCAAAAGAGGCATGGATGCGTTGCCGGCGGTTCGCCAACAGAACCTCTCTAAACTAGGCCCCACGCCAGCGCATGATCAATCGGTCAGATGACGTACACTCTGCGGTGGCGTAGGCGTTTCCATGCGGCGATTGCAGTGGCATACAGCGACCTATCACGCCGCGCGGAAAGATGGACCATACTGCCATGAACGACCCGACACCCCGGAACGGTTCACGGAGCACACTGCTCGCCGTCGAGGATACCGAATTCCTGCTGCGCGACGAGATGCGGGCCATCCGCTTTGCGCTCGAGTACGGCAAGGCCGAGCTTGCACTCCGGGATTGGGGCATCCGCTCGACCATCATCGTGTTCGGCGGCGCACGCGTACCCTCGCCGGAGCAGGCCGCGGTTGCGGCCGAGGCGGCGCGTACCGACGCCGAGAAGCAGGTGGCGGAACACTTGCAGCGTCGGTCGAAGTTCTATCGGATCGCGCGCGAGTTCGGCCGTATTGCCTCGGAACGCGGCGGCGCCTTCGCGCCCAGGAACCGGTGGCGCGACAATGTCATCGCCACCGGCGGCGGGCCAGGCGTTATGGAAGCCGCCAATCGCGGCGCGGCCGACGTCGGTGCACCGAGCATCGGCTTCAACATCACCCTACCGCACGAGCAGGCGCCAAATGCCTACATCACGCCGGAACTCAGCTTCCGTTTCCATTACTTCGCCATGCGCAAGATGCATCTGGCGATGCGTGCCAACGCGCTCGCGATCTTCCCCGGCGGCTTCGGCACCATGGACGAGCTGTTCGAGCTGCTGACCTTGCAGCAGACACAGAAGGCGCCACCCGCGCCGATCGTGCTGTTCGGCGAAAGCTACTGGCGCAGGATCATCAATTTCGAAGCGCTTGCTGAGGAAGGCATGATCTCACCACTCGACCTCAAGCTATTCGAGTTCGCAGAAACGGCAGAGGACGGATGGGCATCGCTCGTCAGGCGTGGCGTGCGCGCGCACGACAAC
>JAEYYQ010000484.1 GCA_023428365.1 Pseudomonadota bacterium
CTTTTGGATCAGAAATGGACGTTCCCAGTAGTCGTCCCTTCGGGGACTGCTTTCAGGTTGGACAATCGCGACCCTTTGAGGTCGCCATGCGCCGTGATGCGCGGCCGCCCGTGCGGGTTGTGAGGGCCAACTAGGCTCCGCTGTCCGCTACCGGCTGCCGCACAGGCGGCCGTGAGGAGGCGGACATGAACAATAATGTCACCGACCCGCGGACTCTGCTCTCCACAGCATCCGAGAGTTCGACATCCATGGATACTGAGCTGACGACCGCCGTCAGCAGCCTGTTGCGCGAGCGCAAAGCCGATATCCTGGCCCGAGTTCTCGACAATCTGCATTCGGCGGATATCGCCAGTCTGATCTGCGAACTGCCCGCCGATCAGCATTGCGATCTGCTGAATCACCTGCCGCTCGAAGAGCAGGCCGATGTGTTCGGCTACCTGGAACCCGAACTTCAGGCTGAGATCGGCCGCGCCCTTGGTCGCCGGGAGTTCGCCAAGATCGTCTCGGAGATGGAGGCCGACGAACGGGTCGACCTGTTCAACCATCTGCCGCAGGATCAGCAGCAGGCGCTGCTGCCGGCGCTGGCACAAGCCGAGCGTGAAGACATTCGCCGCCTCTCATCCTATCCCGAGGGGACCGCAGGCGCGGTGATGACCTCGGACTATGCGACCCTGCCACCGAACATCACGGCCCGCGAGGCACTGGAGCAACTCCGGCTCGCCGCCCCGGACAAAGAGACGATCTACACGGCCTACGTCGTCGATGAGGCGCGACGGCTGATCGGCGTCGTCTCGTTGCGTGACCTCATCGTCGCGGAAGCGGACGCGCTGGTCGACCAGATCATGGATACGCAGGTGATCCGCGC
The DNA here is from genome assembly GCA_023428365.1 of Pseudomonadota bacterium. Taxonomy (GTDB): domain Bacteria; phylum Pseudomonadota; class Alphaproteobacteria; order Rhizobiales; family Hyphomicrobiaceae; genus ZC4RG25. The sequence goes on from JAEYYQ010000484.1 coordinate 866, forward strand.
CCGGGTCGAAGACAGCCGGGAAGACGTCGCGCGCATCATCGCCAAATACGACCTGTTTGCGCTGCCGATCATCAATGGCGGCGATGCCCTGGTCGGTATCGTCACCCAGGACGACGCCATGGACGTCGCCGAGGAGGAAGCGACCGAGGACTTTCATAAGTCAGGCACCGTTACACCGCTGGCGACCAGTCTGAAGGAAGCCGGCATCGCCCTGCTCTATCGCAAGCGCATCTCGTGGCTGGTCGTGCTGGTATTCTTCAATATTTTCTCAGGCGCCGGCCTCGCCTTTTTCCAGGACACGATCGTGGCCCACGTGGCGCTGGTATTCTTTCTGCCGCTGCTGATCGCGGGTGGCGGCAACGCGGGCGCACAGGCATCGACCTTGATGGTCCGCGCCCTTGCAACGGGAGACGTTCATCTCGCGGACTGGGGCCGGATGCTGGGTCGCGAACTGATCGTGGCCACCGCGCTTGGACTGACGATGGGGTTAGCCGTCGCAAGCATCGGGCTGGTCCGCGGAGGACCGGAAATCGCGATGGTCGTCGCGGCGACGATGGTGCTCGTGGTGGTCATCGGAAGCTTGGTCGGGATGTCACTGCCATTCCTGCTCAGCCGGTTCAATCTCGACCCGGCATCGGCCAGCTCTCCCCTCATCACATCCATCGCCGACGTCGCTGGAGTGATCATTTATCTGACAATCGCCACGATCGTCCTCTCGCATTGACCGGCTTTCGTCCGGCAAGCCGGATTACTGCGGCGGTCGGATCTCGAACCACGCTTTCATGATGCGATCGTGGGCGGCGTGATAGTCCTGCAGCATCTCCCGGATGAACTGCGACTGCTGAGCCAGGACCTGCTGCGGCGTCTGGCATTTCGACAGGTGGGCGGGAAAATCGAGGCAAGCCCGGCTGCGGCGGCTGACCAGCGCAGCAACCTCGACATTTGCCTGCACCATCGCTTGCGTCAGATGCGTTGAGGCTCCGTCAGTCGCAGCCAACATACTGTTCAGGGGTGCGCCGAGTTGGTCGGACGCTGTGCTCGACCACCCCATCACCTGAGTGGGGAAGCTGTCGCCCTTGGCTTCGGTCTCTTCTGCCGTCCTAGCCCGTTGAACGCGTTTCGTTCGCGCGGACGATTTGTTGCTCCGTGATGCAGATGCGGGACTCCGGCTTGCCTTGCCTCCGGGCCGCTTCTTCTTCACCGCCACCCTAAATCACCATCGCTCTCAGCACTGAGCTGTGATCTGCCTGTTAATCATAGATCGATTGAAAGTAACGCCCTGACCGCTCTTTGGTTTCCTCCGTTAACCGTCCGCAAGCATCCTTAGCGGTTGCCAGATGTTCCCTACGGAACTGTCCGCCATCCCAGCGATTTCTAGTGTGGCTTACCGTTTGTACTTCCGGCCATCCGGAAGATCCGCGTTACAGGAGGAGTAAATGCCCCGTCATCGCACTCTGATCGCCGCAGTCACCGCCGTTGCCAGCATCGCAGCAGGCGGCATGTGGTCGGTGAGCCCCGCTGCGGCTGTCGAGAAGGGCGAGCTCTTCCTGACGCAGGGTTTGGTGTGTGATCGGCCCTCGTACGTAGACGCGGTGGTGACGCTGGCCGAAAGCGGCGAAGATCTCCAGGGCGCCATGGCGCAGATCAATGCCGGCGCCAACAAACCCCGCTGTGTCACGGGAAAGCTCTTCGTCGCGCGTTATGTCGATATGACCCGGACATTCTTCATCAAGAACCACATGGTCCAGGTTCATGAGGTCAAGATCGTCGGCTACGGACAGGCAACCGCCAGTGGCATTGCGCCGCAGAAGCTGGCGAAACCAATCACCCAGTATGTCTTCTCGATTGGTAAGGCGACGAGCATCTAACGTCGAATTTGCCGCAGTATTCGCTACAAATTCCTGCCCTCTTCTGACCCTAAACAGTGCTCCGGTCCTTGCTGCAAGCAGGGTCGGAGCATTTGCATTTGGGACCTCTGCCGAAGTCAGCTCTGGAACACACGGCACTGGCCGTATATCAAGAGTTCGCTAGACTTCATATTAACCAATACTGACAGAGCTTATAGCTCTTCTGCCAAGCGACCTCTTTTCTGGCGATCTGTTCCTGCTGGAACAGCGCCAATTTGCTCCTCCGGTTAAACATGCAAGAACGCGCCACGGCAGCGCACTAGACAAGCTCGTGCAAACTACCAAGCAGCCGCAGTAAACGGCGTACTCAGGGGACCTGTCATGTTGTTGAGCACCGATGATCTGATGCCCGCGCGCAATGGCTCCGGCGAACGGCCGTCCGAGGATGCCGCGACGGCACGTCAGACGCATCGCGCACCGGCAGTCGCGGCTCCCACCATTCTGCGCGCAAAGAACATTGTGAAGGTGCTCGGCACCGGCGCAGGGGAAAATCGCGTTCTCAAGGGCATCGACGTCAAGCTGAGGGCCGGTGAACTGACCCTGCTGATGGGCCCGTCCGGCAGCGGCAAGACAACATTGCTATCCATTCTCGGCTGTATCCTCACCCCCACCAGCGGCGAGCTGGAGATCGCGGGCGAGTCGACAGCGGGCTTGGGGGCGGAGGGGCTAGCGGATCTGCGGCGTCGTCACGTCGGCTTCGTGTTTCAGTCGTACAATCTGTTCCCGACCTTGACCGCAACCCAGAACATCATGCTCGCGCTGGATCTGAAAGGTGCTTCGGCCGTCAATGCAGCCCAGATCGCAGCCGCGGCGCTTGCCGAAGTTGGATTGAGCCATCGCGCGAATGCGTTCCCGGGACAGCTCAGCGGCGGCGAGAAGCAGCGCGTGGCCATCGCCCGGTCGCTTGCTGGCTCCCCGTCCGTCATCCTTGCGGACGAGCCGACGGCCGCACTCGACAGTGAAAACGGCAAAAGCGTCATGGCGCTGCTTGCCGAAGTCGCTAAGGATAAATCTCGTGCTGTGCTGGCCGTGACCCATGATCATCGGACCCTTGCATACGCCGATCGCGTTATAAAAATTGAGGACGGGCAGATCGTGACCGACGAGCTGGCGGGCACCAATAATACCGTCTCAGAAAGCAAGGTATATGCAAGCGAAGGACATGCAGCCAGATCGTCAACCAACAACGGCATCCGGTTCAGGCGGCGGAGCCGTGTCTAAGCTTCTGGTTTCAGTGGCAGTATTGGGCGCACTCGGGCTTGCAGGCCTGGGTGGATACAGCCTGAGCAACGTGCTCAGCGAACAGAAGCCAGCGCCCCCCGTGAGTGCCGCCCCGGCCGAGATCGCTTGGGTTGCCGCCGCACCCGGCCGTGTCGAATCGAAATCCGGCGATATCCGCGTCGGGGCAGCCGTGCTCGGCCGAGTCGCTCAGGTTCCTGTTGCCATGAACGGCAAGGTCGAGGCTGACGAAGTCCTGGTTCGCCTGGAAGACGAGGAAGCCCGCGCGCGCCTGGCAGCCGCCGAAGCGGAAGCATCTGCCAGGGTCCGTGAGCGCGATGCCCAAACGGCCACATCGGGTCGCGACGACGTGCGCCGCGCCGAAGCTGCCGTATTCCAGGCCGAGCGTGCCGTTACGGGCGCCCGCTTCGAACTCGACAATGCGCTTTACACGCAGCGAAACGACGGCGGCGCCACTCAGCTTGTGGCTGACGCCCGCAAGCGGCTGACGGATGCCCGCGATCGGCTCCAGCGCGAGCAAGCCGCATTCGCCGTTGCTCAGTCACGCAACAACGTGCCTGCGCCGAACCGTTTCGAAGCTGGCGTCATCGCAGCGCGGGCTGACGTTGCACTCGCTCAGCTCATGCTGGACCGCACGCGCATCCGCGCACCGATCGCCGGCACCGTTCTGCAGGTGCATGTGAAGCCGGGCGAAGTCGTCACACCGTCGCCTGAGCAGCCGATCGTCACCATTGGCGACCCAACGGTGATCGTAGTGAAGTCCGAACTCGACGAGCGGGACGTCGCCAAAATCCGCGTTGGTCAGAAGGCGTTCGTTCGCAGCAGCGCGTTTCCCGGCCAGGAGTTCGAAGGCAAAGTCACGGCGCTCGCACCGGTCCTGGCCGCGCCACGCCAGAGTCAGCGCGGACCTCGGCGCCCCACTGACGTCGAAGTTCTGGAAGTGACGATCGAGCCTGACGCGAAAACGCCTCTCATGCCCGGCCTACGCGTCGACACGTTCTTCCGGCGGGAGCCATAAAACGGAAACCTTGAATGGTTTGCCGATCAGATACAGGACAGAGGCCAACGGGCCTCTCGATAGTATTTTGCCAGTTCCACGAATTCTCGTTCGCTCATTATTGAAACCTTGCGGCCTTCCGTGACAGCCGCTTCAGCCTTGAGCTGCTTGTTGCTTTTCTCTTTGCCGTTGAATTGGGTCGGGTCTCGGTAACCGACAACCAGAATCGTGGCCTGTTTGGTGAAACTTTCCCTGACGTCACAGCCAAGCTCTGAGGCGATATCGACGAGAGCCCTTTCTCCCAACTCAAATTCACCCGTGCAGACAAGAACATGACCACTCAGCGGTCCGCCTTCGACGCCGCGAGCTTCAATCTTCTCAGAATACCTGATCCGCGCCTTCTCGATTGTTTGCGAACGGCTTGAAGGCGAGATTGCCCCAACGCGACGCATCCACTCTGCCGTGCCTAAGTCCGTCTCGCGCATTGCTCGCGCCATAATTGTTCCGCAGGCACGGGCGTCACTCAAAGCGTCGTGATGGTTCAACTCAATCCCGAAGTGAGAACACAACGTTTTGAGATTGTGCCGCGGCAATTCCGGCCAAGCGACAGAAGCAACCGCGACAGAGTCTAACCATTTGCACGAAGGAAATTCTTTGGAGTAGCGCAGACAAGCGCTGTGCGAGGCATCGCAATCGAAACGCGAATGACTGACAATGACACGCTCGGAAAGGCTGGGCGAAATCGCTCGCATGATGTCGGGCCAAGTCGGCGCCGTGGCGACATCCTGACTCCTGACACCGTGAATCCGAACATTGTTGGCATCGAAATCACATTCAGGATTGACCAGTGACGACCACTCCCACGCCAAGCCATCCTGATCAAACGCAACCAAGCCAATCTGACAGATCGAAGACCGATCGCTGTTCGCAGTCTCGACGTCGATGGCAATAAACTGCCTCGGCATCCCATTCCCTT
>JAEYYQ010000573.1 GCA_023428365.1 Pseudomonadota bacterium
GCTTCAGGTTCTCCACCTTACCTCCTTGATGCCCAATTGGCGGCGCAAAGTATCAATATCGGTTGTCTGACGATACGAAGTTGCGTGTGTGACGCGGGTTGGCTTCGCCGGGGACGAAGCCCGCGCCTACACTGTGGCGGTTGACGGAGTGACCCATGGCTATTTCTGATCCCCCATTCGGCGTCGCGCTGGCTGACGGCGGCCCGGATGATCTGCCTCGCACGTTGCGTCGCGAGCGTGATGCGCGACAGCGCCAAGCCCGCGAGAAAGAGGCCCGTGAGAAAGAGGCGCGTGAAAGGGAAACGCGTGATCGCACGCTCAGCGAAGCGGTCGCCACCAATCATCTTTACGACGCGGCGGCGCCGACACCGATATCCGATGATCCGCCAGAGGTCGCGGTTCATCGCTTGGATATCCCGTTTTTCCACCTGATGCGGTTCTTCCTCAAAGCGGTATTCGCTGCCGTGCCGGCACTGATCGTGTTGGCTGGAATGATCTGGTTCGGCATGCAGGCGGTTCAGATTTACTTCCCCGATCTCGTGAAAATGCAGGTGCTGATCCTGTTCCCGCCGAACTAGCGGCTCACGCCTTAAGCACGCGCCCCGCGACGGCGTCGAGCTTTGCGATGAGCGCTGGGTTACGCACGTCGGGTGCCGTGATCAGCGCCACATCCAACGCGCGGTCTGATCCAATCGGGCAGGGGACATGCTCGCGCGGGAAGTTCGCGATCAGTTTGGTCAGCGCGGCCTGTGCGTGCTCCGTATTGGTCCTCATGACAGCCAGCACCGCGGCGATATCGACCTGCGTATGCTCTTCGTGCCAGCAGTCGTAGTCCGTCACCATGGCCACAGTCGCGTAGCAGATCTCCGCTTCGCGGGCGAGTTTGGCTTCCGGCATGTTCGTCATGCCGATCACATCGCAACCCCAGGAGCGATAAAGATTCGATTCCGCTCGGGTCGAGAACTGCGGCCCTTCCATCACCAGATACGTTCCACCGCGCGCATAGTCGACCTGCGCGGCTTTGAGCGCCTTCTCGACCTCATCGGCGAGAGCAGGGCTCACGGGATCTGCAACTGAAACGTGGGCGACCAGGCCATTGTCGAAGAAGCTCTTCTCGCGGGCGAACGTGCGGTCGATGAACTGGTCGACGAGTACGAACTTACCGGGCGGCAGATCCTCGCGCAGCGACCCGCAGGCGGAAACGGAGATCAGGTCGGTGACGCCGGAGCGTTTCAGCGCGTCGATGTTGGCGCGGTAGTTGATGCCGGTTGGCGAGTGCGCATGTCCGCGGCCGTGACGCGGCAGGAAGCGGACGGGCAGACCGTCGATTTCGGCGAACAGGATTTCGTCGGATGGTTCGCCCCAGGGACTAGCGACCTTCTTCCAGGTCGGGTTCTCCAGGTTGGGCAGGGAGTAGAGGCCGCTGCCTCCGACGATTCCGAGAACCGATTTCACCATGGATTTCACGGCCTCACGATGCTGCTGCTCCGCACAGTGCTATCCCGACAGGCCGTCATATTCAAAGAGAAGTCATGATGCCCGGTTCGGTAATCGTGGGATTGACCGCTCTAAAACAGGAAAGGCCCCACGATGGGGGCCTTTCGAAAGCTGTACCGAAGTGTGTGCGACCCGCTTAGTGAGGGATGCGCGCCCAGATCCGCTTCTTGCCGATGTACAGCAAGACGGACGTGACGATCAGATAGAGAAGCACGGCCCAGCCAAGCTGCTTGCGCTCATTGAGACGCGGATCGGCCGTCCAGGACAGGAATGCAGCAACGTCGCGCGCGTAATTGTCGACCGTCGCAGGGGTACCGTCTTCGTATTTGACCTGTCCGTCACCGGCAGCAAAGGGATTAGCCATGCCGATCTGATGACCAGGGAACGCAGCGTTGTAGTGCATGCCTTCCAGAACCTGCGTGCCCGCAGGAGCATCGTGATAACCGGTCATCAGCGCGTAGATGTAGTTCGCGCCGCCTTCCTGGTAGCCGGTTGCGATGTCACGGAGCATCAGGAACGGATGCACGATCCATGACGACGGCACGTTGTCGGCGCTACGCGCGCGAGCCATTAGCGACAGATCCGGCGGATAAGCACCGTTATGGATCGACCGGGCTTCATTCGGATTGGCGTAGAGGCGCGGCGGCTTGTCTGACAAACGTGCCGGGCGCTTGAACATCTGGCCCTGGTCATTCGGGCCGTCCTCGACCTGAACCGATGCCGCGAGCGCGCGTACCGAGGCTTCCGGGAATTCAGGCCCGCCCTTCTGTGACAGGTTCCGGAAAGGAACGCGCTGCAGTTCGTGGCAGGCGGCGCAAACCTCCGTATAGACTTGGTAGCCGCGCTGTAGCTGCGCGCGATCGAAGGTCCCGAAGAGCCCGGCGAACGGCCAGCTCTGCCGGTCGATAGCAGCACCTTCAGCAGCGACTGCGCTCTGAGCACCGGCGGCCAGCAGGCCAGCCGATACGAGAACCCGGAGGGTCTTGGTGATGGTCAACATCGTCTCGAATCTCCCCCGTCGGCCTTAGCGTTTTTCGGCCGATGCGGCTGCTGTCGCAGTCGGTGCGTGACCGCCACCCTTGCTTAACACTGCCTCGCTGATCGACTTCGGCATCGCTATTGGCGTCTCGATGATACCGACGATCGGCATGACGATCAGGAAGTGGGCAAAGTAGTACAGTGTGAATACGCGCGCCCAGAATACGTAGACGCCTTCCGCGGGCTTCGCGCCAAGATAGCCGAGCGCCAAGCAGGTGAATGCGAACAGGCAGAAGAACCAGAAGTAAATCGGGCGGTACTTCGTCGAGCGGACGCGCGAGGTGTCAAGCCAGGGCACGAACACCAGGATGGCGATAGCGCCGAACATCGCGAGCACGCCGCCGAGCTTGGACGGGATAGCACGCAGGATCGCGTAGAACGGCAGGAAGTACCACTCCGGCACGATGTGCGGCGGCGTCACCAGAGGGTCAGCGCGATTGTAGTTGTCGGCGTGGCCCAGATAGTCCGGCATCACGAACACGAACCATGCGAACAGGATGCCGAACACCGCCATGCCGACGAAGTCCTTCGATACGGCATACGGAGACATCGGAACCGTATCGGACTTGGTCTGCGGCTCGATGCCGGTCGGGTTGTTCTGGCCCGACACGTGCAGCGCCCAGATGTGCAGGACGACCAGGCCAACGAGCACGAACGGCAGCAGGTAGTGCAAGCTGTAGAAGCGATTGAGCGTCACGCCCGAGACCGCAAAGCCGCCCCACAGCCATTCCACGACGGCCGTTCCAACAAGCGGGATCGCGGAGAAGAAGTTCGTGATAACGGTCGCGCCCCAGAAGCTCATCTGGCCCCACGGCAGGGTGTAGCCGAGGAATGCCGTCGCCATCATCACCAGGTAGATGATGACGCCGAGGATCCAGAGCACTTCGCGCGGCGCCTTATAGGAACCGTAGTAGAGGCCGCGGAAGATGTGAACGTAGACGGCCAGGAAGAACATCGATGCGCCGACCGCGTGCATATTGCGGATCAGCCAGCCGTAGTTCACGTCACGACGGATGCGCTCAACCGAGTCGAACGCGTCGGTTGCGGTCGGTGCGTAGTGCATCGCCAGCACGATCCCGGTCAGGATCTGCGAGGCCAGCACGAGCGTCAGGATACCGCCGAAGGTCCACCAATAGTTGAGATTGCGCGGCGTCGGAAAATCAACGAACTGCCCGTGTACCATTCGTACGATGGGCAGGCGCTGATCGAGCCATTGCTCGACTTTGGTGTTGGGTTGGTAGCTTGAAGGGTGCGTGGACATGTCGGGCCGTTATCCTCAGCCAATCTTGATTTTGGTGTCGGATTCGAACGCGTAGGTCGGAACCTCGAGATTGCGGGGAGCCGGACCTTTGCGAATACGTCCCGATTGATCGTAGTGCGAACCATGGCACGGGCAGAACCATCCGCCAAAGTCGCCTTTAACGTCGTTCAGGCTCTGGCCTTTCGGGATACAGCCAAGATGCGTGCAGATGCCGACCAGGACGAGCCAGTTCGCATGGCCCGGCTTCACTCTGTGAGCGTCAGTTTCCGGATCGGGGAGATCGCTCAGCGGGGTCGATTCCGCGATCTTGATCTCTTCCGGTGTGCGGTTGCGGATGAAGACCGGCTTGCCGCGCCACATTACGGTGATGGCCTGGCCTTCTTTAACCGGCGCGAGATCGACCTCGATGGAGGCGAGTGCCTGAGTCGAAGCATCCGGATTCATCTGGGAAATGAATGGCCACAAGGCCATTGCGCCGCCCACGGCGGCGAAAGCCGTCCCCGCGATCGTCAGGAAGTCCCGACGTGTTGGCTCCTCGGCGTGTGAGGTCAACTTAGCCTCCCTTATTGGTCGCGGTCGCTTCGGTCCCGTGGCGGGGACCGAGCAAATTGATGTTTTGAGTGCCACTTGTTCGCTGATCAAGCGATTGAAATCAATTTGGCGCGAACGTCGGGCCATAACGATATTCAACCGCGCGAGTCGCAGCGGACTAGCACAGAAACCTATATGTCGGCAGGTCCCCCGCCCTGAACGGCGCTTTTTGCCACGTGCCCTTTTGGCATCCTTTCGCCGGTCTCTCAAGGCGTCCGTAGAATTGTTCAAAGAGGCAATTTGGCGC
>JAEYYQ010000508.1 GCA_023428365.1 Pseudomonadota bacterium
CTCCATATGTAGCACGTGACGGCTAAGTATGGCGAAATGAAGCGCCCGCCTGTAACAGGCGTTCATAAACCGCTGAATATCATCAGTATTTTACGTGATTTCGATCACGCGTGCGGTTTCATCTCGATATCCAGGCCGATATCGAGCACCGGTGCAGAGTGAGTAAGGGCTCCCACCGAGATCAGATCGACACCCGCTTCTGCAACGGCGCGAACGGTCTCAAGATTGACGCCGCCGGAGGCCTCCGTGATGACCCGCCCAGCGACGAGGCGTACGGCTTCGGCAAGTTGCGTCGGCGTCATGTTGTCCAGCAGCACGGCATCGATCCGATGCGTGAGCGCTTCCTTGAGCTGATCGAGCGTGTCGACCTCAACCTCGACCTTGACCATGTGACCGGCGCGAGCCCGAGCAGCTTCAATCGCGGCGCCGATGCCGCCGGCGACCGCGATGTGATTGTCCTTGATCAGAACGGCGTCGAACAACCCGATGCGATGGTTCATGCCGCCGCCCGCGCGAACGGCATACTTCTCGAATGCGCGGAGGCCCGGTGTGGTCTTGCGCGTGTCGATAATGTGCGCACGCGTGCCTGCGATGGCATCGACGTAGTGCTGTGTCAGCGTTGCGATACCGCTCATGCGGCCGAGGAAATTGAGAGCGACGCGCTCTCCGGTCAGCAACGTCCGCGCCGATCCGGAAACACGTGCCAGAACCGTTCCGGCATCGACGCGTGCACCGTCAGACACGAGCTTCTTGAACGACGTGGCAGCGTCGAGCTGGCGGAACGCTGCAGCCGCGACATCCAGGCCCGCGATGACGCCAGGTTTGCGAACGGCGAAAACGGCGGTTGCTTTGATCGCGGGGGAAATCGTGGAATCTGTCGTGATATCGCCAGCAAGGCCGAGATCTTCAGCCAAGGCGCTGGCAACCGCGGGATCGATCAACGCAGCCGGGAGATTGCCGTCAAACGCCTGTCGCTTGCTCATGCTCGTTCCTCGTCACTTTTACGCTTCTGCGCGAGTGCGGCCGCAAGCCCACTCGACGCCAGCGCCGATTTCAAATCAAGCCCGGCGAGCGTGATCGAGCTGCGCCGCTGCCACTTCGGATCAGGGTTTGGAAAATCACGCCGGTAGTGCGCGCCGCGGCTTTCCTTGCGTCGCCGGGCGCATTCGGTGATCAGCCGGGCGGCGAGCACAGCGTTGCCGATGACCGGGTCGCCGTCGGCCGCCTCGCCGATGGCTTCCAGTGTCTTCAGTGCTGCTGTCAGACCCTCCGCATCGCGCTCGACACCGACATGGCGTGACATTGTCGTCCGGATGATCTGTGTCGCGGCATCGCGCGCCCCGAAGTCCGGCAGATGCGATGTTCGTTGCCGTTGCAGAGGAACACGCGTGGTCGCCGCGCGATCGAGTTTGGCGACATCGGCGGCGACGCGCGCGCCGAAGACGACTGCCTCGATCAGGGAGTTCGATGCCAATCGGTTTGCACCATGAAGTCCGGTCGCGGCGACCTCTCCGACGGCCCACAGACCGGAGACACCGGTGCGCCCGTGAACATCCGTCCGTACGCCGCCCATGTGGTAATGCGCAGCTGGTGCGACCGGGATGGGTGTGGTGACCGGGTCCAATCCGGCACTCTGGCAATGGGTGTAAACCGTAGGAAACTCGGCCGGAAAACGCGCTCCGATAGCCTCGCGGCAGTCGAGGAAAGCGCCGCGTCCGGCTGTGATCTCGGCGAAAACAGCGCGCGCCACCACATCGCGTGGTGCAAGCTCGGCGTCCGGATGGACGTCCCGCATGAATCGTTCACCAGCGGAATTGACCAGCGTCGCGCCTTCGCCTCGCAGCGCCTCGGTGGCCAGCGGAGCCGGATCGATCCCGAGATCGATTGCCGTCGGATGAAACTGCACGAACTCGGCGTCTCCGATGGCGGCGCCGACCTGTGCGGCGAGTGCAAGGCCGTCGCCGCGAGCGTGCGGTGGGTTAGTGGTTACGGCATACAGCCCGCCGATGCCCCCGGTCGCGAGGATCACGGCCCGCACGCCCTGGAGCTGATATTCTGCGGCTGGATCATCCATGCGGATGAGTTGGACGCCAACGATCCCCGTGCTGGAGTTGTTCAAGCCGATGGCGTGATAACCTTCGAGGACGGTGATCGACGGCGTCTCGCGAACGCGCGCAATCAGCGCCTGCATGATGGCCGAACCGGCTTTGTCGCCTGACACGCGGACGACACGCGCTGTCGAGTGCGCGGCCTCGCGCGAGAGGTGGAAGCTGTCGGTGGAATCTCGATCGAACGGCACGCCATAACTCAGCAGATCGCGGATGCGATCCGGACCTTCCCGGGCGACGAGATAGGCGATGTTTTCGTCGACGATGCCTGCGCCTGCCAGAATCGTATCGGCGGCGTGCTGCTCTGGACTGTCCTGCTCGCTGACGGCAGCAGCGATCCCGCCCTGCGCCCATGCACTCGACGCGCCTTCACCGAGCGGAACGGGTGAGATGATGGTGACAGGGATGGGTGCAAGCTTGAGGGCTGTGAACAACCCCGCAATCCCGGCGCCGATGACGACGATGTCACCGCCCGCGGCTG
>JAEYYQ010000638.1 GCA_023428365.1 Pseudomonadota bacterium
GCCGCATCGGTTGCGCCGAGCGCTAGCCCGCCCGCAGTCAATGCGAGCGCCCATGCGGCAGCTTGCAACGTGGTCGCCATGATTCACACCCTCCAGGCTCCACAATGACCGAAAAATTCCGGCAAATCGATGAACAAACCGTCCGATGAATGAAGTGTATACGAGAAAGGCGTTTCGCAATGCCTCGGAGCAATGAGTTTTACTGGATATCTGATGATGTTAGCCTCCGGCGTACAATCGTTCCTGCGTGACGCATTGGATCTTAACGAGAGCTGAACATGTTCAAGCCGCTCGATCCCGACTACGAGGCCCGCGTACGGGCGAGCTTCGATCGGCAGGAGTTCATGGCGACGCTGGGTGTGATGATCGAGCATCTGGCGCCAGGGGAGGTCGATCTCGCCCTTCTGCATCGTCCGAACCTCACACAGCAGCATGGCTACTTCCATGCCGGAGTGACGGCGACGCTTGCGGATTCCGCGGCCGGGTATGCTGCGCTGTCGCTCTATCCCCAGGGTACGGGCGTGCTGACGACGGAATTCAAAATTAACCTGCTGCGACCGGCGGAAGGTCAACGCCTCGTAGCCCGCGGCAGGGTCATCAAACCGGGACGGACCCTGACGATCTGCCGATCGGATGTGTATGGCACGCGCGACGGACGCGAGACGCACGTAGCGACGCTCTTGCTGTCGATGATCTGCGTAGAAGGTCTCGCTGACTAGAATGCCCGCCGTGCATGTGCCAGCGTGCTGGGATATGCTTCAAACCGAATAGAAGAAACGTCCTAGGGTCGAACCATGTCTGAACGCGCCAACCAACGTGTCGCCTATTTCAACGGCCGCTATGTGCCTGAAGCCGAAGTCCGCGTACCGTTCCGTGACCGCAGCTTCATTTACGGCGACGGCTGCTTTGACATGACCCGCACCTTCAACGGCACGCCGTTCAAGGTGAAAGAGCACATTGATCGCTTCTATCGCTCGATGGCTTATCTGCGGATCGACATTGGTATGGCGCCGGAAGAGATGATCGAAGTCACGCACGAGGTCATTCGGCGCAATATGCATTTGCTGGCCAAGGGCGATGACTATTGGGTCGGGCAACGCGTATCACGAGGCGTCCGCGCGATCGGTGACGAGGGATGGGATCATACCGGGCCGAACGTCATCGTCGATTGCATGCCGCTGCCCTTCGCCAAGCGGGCCGCGCATTATCGCGATGGTATCCGCGTCATTGTGCCGTCAGTCAGACGCACATCGCCCGCCTCGCTCAGTCCGCGCGTGAAAACACACAACTATCTCAACATGATCGTCGGCGAGATGGAGGCGCATGCGCAGGATCCAGAGTCCTGGGCCGTGCTGCTCGATGAGAAGGGAAGCCTCGCTGAAGGTATCGGCTCCAATATCTTTGTCGTGAAGGATGGGCGGCTGCTGACACCTCAAGGTCGCTATGTGCTGGAAGGTGTGAGCCGCGAGACCGTTCTGCAGTTGGCCGGCGAATTGTCCATTCCTGTCGAGGAATGCGATATCGACCTGTACGATGCCTATACGGCGGACGAGGTGTTTCTGACATCGACGAGCCTGTGCGTCTGCGGCGTGTCGCAGATCAACGGGGCTCGGATCGGTAGGGGCACTGTGCCAGGCCCGATCACCAAGAAGCTGCTGGACGCCTATTCCGAACTCGTCGGCTGCGACATACCCGGCCAGTATCTCGCGCGGCTCTAAGGCCGGCCCGAGAGCTTGGCGCGCAGTAACTGCCGTACGGCCGCCAGGATTCAGCGTGATACTTTCGCGACAATCGACAAGATTTTCCTTGAACGCTGATCAATAATGATAAATTCGCACTTTATAGGAAATTTTAGTTTACGATCTTCTCTAAATTCCCGTGATTTTCGCAGGCCGAGTCCGCAAGTCTCGCAGTATGGAGAGAGATGCAGATACCGGTCGGGATCAACCGTCTTCAGCCTTCGCCATCAGGCTGAAGCAGCTGCGCGTTCTGCGCGGTTATCGCACCGCGCGTGCGTTCGCTCAGGCGTTACAGATCGACGAGAACCGCTATACGCGCTGGGAGCGTGGCGAAGTTGAGCCGAGCGTGGCCATGCTCGGTAAGATGGCCGATATGCTGAACGTGCCCGTCGACATGCTGGTTAGCGGCGGGGATGTTGCTGCCAATCTCGCGCCATCATTCGGCGCGCGGGAGACGGGTTCGGCAAATTCTCAGGGTGTTGCGTCGCGCGCGCCAGCGACAGGGTTTCACGAAGAGCCCAGTCGGTTCACGTTCGACAAGTCTCCTCAGGAGCTGAGCCAGAATTTGCTGGTCGCTTCGCGGGCCCACCTGATCAGCCTGCTTGAGCGCCGTGTCGCGACGTTCAGTCAGGCCGAGATCGATGCGCTGATTGCCAAGCTGACGGCCGATCTTTCAGGCTCTGCGACGACGAATGGTCTCAACGCCCTGTTCCTGGACAAGTAGGCGTCGGAAGCTGAGCCGTAGAAGCACTCAGCCTCGGCTCATGCCTTTCTGCTCCAGTTCGCTCAGGTATCCGGCCCAACGCTTGTTCTTCTCACGGCCGAGCTGTTCCAGATAAGACCACGTGTAAAGCCCGGTGTCGTGACCGTCGTCGAATACGATGCGGACAGCATAGTTTCCGACTGGTCGCAGCTCCTTGATCTTCACGTTCCTCTTGCGGGCGACCGTCACGCGTTGCTCGGGGCTGTGTCCCTGAACTTCGGCGGACGGGCTCATCACACGCAGCATTTCGGCTGACAGTTCGTGGCTTTCGCCGCCCTCGAACGTCGCTTTGAGCGCGTCGCGGTTGGGGCTGAGGTCCAAACGCGGCGGCTTGAGGCTGCGGCCGGACGCGCTTTCGACTTCCGCCCAGGCACGGGCAGCAATATCGCGGAAAATCTGCGCGTGTGTGCTGTCCGGATTGGTCGCGACGATCGGCTGGCCGGAGTCGGAACGCTCCCGGATTTCCATATGCAGCGGCACCGCGCCGAGGAACGGCAGTCCGAGCTTCTCAGCCTCGTGCTGGGCGCCGCCATGGCCGAAGATGTCGGAGCGTTCACCGCATTTCGGGCAGATGAAATAGCTCATGTTCTCGATGATGCCGAGCACCGGCACGTCCACCTTCCGGAACATGTTGAGGCCTTTGCGCGCGTCGATCAGCGCGAGGTCCTGCGGCGTCGAGACGATAATTGCGCCGGACAGCGGCACCTGCTGCGCCATCGTCAGCTGCACGTCGCCGGTGCCGGGCGGCATGTCGATCACCATCACATCGAGATCACTCCAGGCCACTTCGCGCAGCATCTGGTTGAGGGCCGAGACCACCATCGGGCCGCGCCAAATGATCGGGGTGTCCTCATCGACCATAAAGCCCATCGACATGGCTTCGAGGCCGTATCCCTGCATCGGCTTGAGTGTCTTGCCGGAGACAACCTGCGGCCGACCGCTCAGGCCGAGCAGCCGCGGCTGCGAGGGGCCATAGATATCGGCATCCAGAATACCGGCCTTCAGACCGATGGCCTGGAAACCGAGGGCCAGGTTGACCGCGGTTGTCGATTTGCCGACGCCGCCTTTACCGGACGCAACCGCGATCAGATGCTTCACGCCCGGAACGCCCGTCATCGGCCGTCCGCCACCAGCTTGCGGGGCCGGTCCGCCCGCTGGGCGCGCAGCCGCCGCCGCCTGGGCTCTCGCCTGCTGGACGCGCGGGTGCTCGGCCACGTTAGCACCGCCGCTGCTTTTCACCGGAGCCGCTCCACCGCTGCGGGTTTCTGCGGTCAGCACGGCGGTCACGCCTGTTACGTCTTTGATTTTGCTGACGACCTGCTCGGCCGCTTGACGCAGCGGTTCCAGATCTTGTGCCCGAGAGGCCGGGACAGTGATCGAGAAGTACACCTTCTCATCCTTGATCAGGATCTCCGAGACCAAGCCGAGGTCGACGATGTTTCCTTCCAGATCGGGGCCCTTGACCCGGCGCAGTTCATCTAGAACCTGCGTCTTGGTAACCGGCATCGACGTCTCCCAGAAAATGTTGCGGCAGAGGCCGCGCGCGTTTCATGTTTGACGGCATTTTGGCAGGCGGCCCGTGCGAAGTCACTGCCGCGCATGGATTTGCATGCGGACGAGGGCGCAGCACGACGACGCACACGGTCTATAGTGGCAGCCGAAGCAGGGTGTGATGCCTTTGGTGAGGCGAAGAATGGCATGATCGATCCGACGAGACTGGTGACGGGCATCGTGCTCGCGGGTGGTCAATCCCGCCGCATGGGCGGCGGTGACAAGGCACTGCACCCGCTGGCTGGCAAGCCGATGCTCGCGCATGTCATCGAACGATTGGCGCCGCAGGTCGCAAGTCTCGTGCTCAACGCGAATGGTGATCCCGAGCGCTTCGCACAGTTCGGGCTGACGGTCGTGCCCGATACGGTGGAGGGCTTTCTGGGTCCACTCGCGGGTTTGCTCGCCGGCCTCAAATGGACGACGGCGCATACGCCAGAGGCGCGCTGGGTCCTGACCGTGTCATCGGATGCACCGTTCCTGCCGCTCGATCTGGTCCATCGGTTGGTTTCCGCCGCGGACACCGAGCAATCGGCAGTGTGCGCGGAATCAGGCGGCAAGATTCATCCGGTGATTGGCCTTTGGCCGATCGAACTTGCCGACGATCTCGAACGGCAGCTTGGCTCTGGACTGCGCAGGATGCTGGACTGGGCAAACCGCCATGCTAGCGTTGTCGTCGATTTCCCGCTGGTGAGGTTCCACGGGCGCATGATTGATCCGTTTTTCAATGTGAACACACCCGAAGAGCTGGCCGAAGCTGGCATGCTGATCGAGAGCAGGACCCGGTGAACGGATCGCAACGCTCGTCCAAGATCCCTGTGATTGGCGTGGCCGGATGGAAGAACTCAGGCAAGACGACGCTCGTCGTTCGCTTGATCGAGGAGTTCACACGTCGCGGGCTCAACGTCGGGACCATCAAACATTCGCATCACGCTGTCGAAATCGATGACGATGATACCGACAGCGCCCGGCATCGCAGGGCCGGTGCGTGGCAGGCTGCCCTGGTTTCGCCGAAGCGCTGGGCGCTGATCACGGAACTTGCGGACAAGCCCGAACCGACACTGGATGAGGTGATCGCTGGTTTCAGCGGCTGTGATCTCATCATCGTGGAAGGCTACAAATCGGCGGCCATTCCAAAAATCGAAGTGCGACGGCTGGCGTCGCGGACCCGCGAGCCACTTGCCGATAATGACGCTTCGGTGATTGCGATCGCCGCCGATCATCCAGTCGAAGGTGCCCAAGTGCCAGTGTTTGGCCTGGATGATGTCGCGGGGATCGCCGATCACATCGCAAGTGTCCTCGGGCCTTTAAGTGTCTCATCGGAACCCCGAGCATGATTAAGCGGCGCGCCGTCCGTTCGAGCTTCGTTATCGTTGGGATTTGGATGGCGTTCGTGGCGCCCGTCGCTGCTAACCAGGATCCGCGCGTGCCCCCCGATCGCGAGTCCGGTGGCATTCCGGTTGCAATCATTTCAACCGGGGTGAACTACACATTGCCGCAAATCTCGGGGCGTCTCGCGCGGGACGGCGAAGGGCAGATCATCGGTTGGGATTTTGCTGATGGGGATCATCGCCCGTTTGACATTTCCGCCGGTAAATCGGCGCCCGAGAATGGCGGTGACGGAACGGCGCTGGCTAGTTTGCTGCTGGCGCAGTCACCGGAGTTGCGTCTGTCGCCGATCCGGTTCGATCCGCAGAACCCAGCTTCTCTGGCACGCGCGCTGGCCTTTGCTGGGCAGACGCATACGCGTGTCGTCGTACTGGCAGCAAGTAGCGGTCTGGCTGAGGATTGGGAGCTTTTCAAGCAGGCGGCCGAGCACTTCCGCCAGCTTTTGATTGTGGTTCCCCGACCCAAGGCAAAACCGTTGGTCTTCCCGGCGCACCTGGGGCTCGAAAACCTTCTAGCCGTAGAGTCACGCGACGACGGTGACGCGTCAGCGACAGGCTTCGACAATGCTCCAGTGACGATCCCGTCTGAACTCGTCGCAGTTATCCGTGTCGCTGCCAAGGCTGCCGAAGAAGCGGCCCGCAATCCGAGCCTGGATGGTGCAGCACTCCGGAAACTTCTACAGTCGGAGTGAGCGCATCGCTAACGCAGTGCTTCGATCATTGCCTCAAGCGCTTTGGCCGCAAAGGCGCGCATATTGGCCTGGCGGTCTGCGCTACCGGTTCGAAGCGTCAGAACGCGTGGGACAGGCCCGCTGATGGCGATACAGGTGAGACCGGCTGGGTCGCCATAGCGATTGCCGGTCGGGCCAGCAGCGCCGGTCTCGGCGAGCCCCCAACTCGCGCCATGGCGCTCACGGACGG
>JAEYYQ010000649.1 GCA_023428365.1 Pseudomonadota bacterium
CGCGGCACGACCCAGGAGATCGAGCACGGCGACGTGTTCCAGCCTAAGTTCGGGCCGGATGGACTGATCCCGGCGATCGTCACAGATCTGACGACCGGCGATGTTCTCATGTTCGCCTGGATGAATGCCGAAGCGCTGGCTTTGACCATCGAGACCGGGCACGGACACTTCTGGACCCGTTCGCGCGGCCGGATGTGGAAGAAGGGCGAGGAAAGCGGCAATGTCCTCAACGTCCACGAGATCCGCACCGACTGTGATCAGGACGTGGTCTGGCTCAAGGCCACGGTCGCCGGCGATGGTGTTGCATGCCATACCGGACAGCGATCCTGCTTTTACAGGGCGTTGACGCCCTCAGCCGGCGGAGCAACCCGGCTCGCCAACCTTCCGCCGGAAAAGAAATAATACACGTTTGCGGAACCTTCGCCGTGAGCCGCAGCTTATGTAAAGCGCGGCTTAATCAAGCTCGTTTAGCATGAATCCCTGGTCGCAAGGAGCTGGCATGATTTCCCGGCTAACCTTGATGTACGATGTAAGCGTAGGGGCCGTTGCCTCGGCCGGGGCACGCGAAGGTTGAGTTATGGCTAAGGTCAAGATCGGGTTGGCATTGGGCGGTGGGGCGGCCCGCGGCTGGGCGCACATCGGGGTACTGAGGGCGCTACTCGATGCCGGCATCGTTCCTGACATTATCGCGGGGACATCCATAGGTGCGGTCGTCGGCGGCTGTCACATCGCCGGCCGGTTGGACCAGCTTGGCGAATTCGCCAAACAGCTCACGCGTCGCAAAGTCTTCGGTTACCTTGATTTCAACATGGCCGGGTCGGGCCTGATCACCGGTCAGAGACTGTGCGACCGGCTTGGCGAGCATTTGGGCGACGTCGAAATCGAAAGCTTCGATACCGCCTATACCGCCGTCGCGACCGAAATCGGAACCGGCCACGAGATCTGGATTTCGAAAGGCCGCCTGGTGGATGCCATGCGCGCCTCCTATGCGCTGCCCGGCATCTTCAGGCCGGTCAATGTCTCCGGCCGCTGGCTGTTCGACGGTGCCCTGGTCAACCCCGTACCCGTATCGGTCTGCCGGGCCTTGGGTGCCCGCTACGTGATCGCGGTCAACCTCAACGCCGACATGTGCGGACGCGGGACCGTCGTTCCCAACATCCCGGTAGAGCAAGTGGAAGCCACACTGCCTGAGCCGCCCCAGGAAAAGACGAGCAGCGCGCGGTCTGCTCTCAAGCTTCTGCACCGCCAGCTTTTCGGACGCGGCGGCGGCGAGGAAGCAACTCCCGGAATCTCGACGGTAGTCGTGGACGCGTTCAACATTGTCCAGGATCGGATCGCCCGTTCTCGTCTCGCCGGAGATCCACCGGATGCGATGATCTCACCGCGCCTCACCGGGATCGGCCCATTCGACTTCCATCGCGGTGAGGATCTGATCGCACGCGGCCATGCTGCTGCTTCGCGTGAGATTGAAGACATTTCCAATGAGATTGCCGCCCGTCGCCATTATGAGCCCCGGATTGCCGTCAGGGCAATCAACGGAGAGGCCAGGCCATAGCCCGTTGAGACCCGCCGGCGCGCCCCCCTCGCAGCGCCGGACGGTGGACCGGATCAGCCGGCGACCAGATAAGTTCTAAGTGCACTCGCTTCCATCTCGACCTCAGCGATGTGGTGCTTGACCACGTCCCCGATCGAAACAATGCCGACCAGCGATCTGTCTTCGATGACAGGGATGTGCCGGAAACGCGACGCGGTCATCGTCGCCATCAACTCGTCCAGCGTATCCCCTTCACCGCAACTGACGACCTGACGCGTCATGAATTCCGACACCGGCAATGTCAGAGCGTCTGGCCCACGCTCGGCAATCGCGCGAATGATATCCCGTTCCGAGATAATGCCGGCGACGACGCCATTAGCCCCGACCACGACTATCGCACCGATCTTCTTTGCTGAGAGCTTCTCGACGACGCTCTGCATCAAGGCTTCCGGCCGTGTCGTGGCGACGGCGCGGCCTTTTCCTTTCAAGATGGCAGCCACGTTCATAGACGCGATCTCCCGTCCGAGCGGCCGGCAGACCCCTGGCACGCCGAGGGCATCGGCTAGATCAGCCGAGACGTACCATCCAACCGGGTCATGCAACCGCGGTTCAAACAGGCCCTCTTCTTCGGGAAACAAACTCCCGCTGCGACAATCGTGCTTCATAATGACGATCGGCGCAAGATGGGTCACATCTCCGGCGGCGCAGGGCTTGGTTGCGGTTCTGGCTGCCGATCGAACAGTCCGAACGTGAGAAGCCCCACAAAAAACCCGCCCAGATGGGCCTCCCAGGCGATGGAGCCCATCTCGGCAACATCTGAGAAACCAAAAGAGAAAACAAAATTCAGGGCAATCCAAATCCCGATCGTCAGCAGTACCCGGCGGTCGCGCAGCATTTCGCCTAAGTCCATACGCGGAACGTGCGGCGCACCATTCTGCAATAAACCGATGCCGCCTCGGTCGATTGCGCTGAACATGAAGCGCATCAAACCACCCATCAGTCCGGAAATGGCGCCCGATGCCCCAACCATCGGAGCCAGAAGCCCCGGATTGATGATGAGGAAGGTCAGCGCCCCTCCGATCCCGCAGAGCAAGCTGAAGATGAGAAACCGGAGCGTGCCGATGCGGCGCACGATCGGGCTGCCGAAGGCCAGCAGCCAAGCGCTGTTGATCGCGAGATGAAACCAGTCGCCGTGCACGAACATATGCGTGACGAACGACGAAACTGCCGCCGCCGATCCACCCGGTAAATCGAAAAGATCGTGGCCATAGCGGGCGGGAATGAATCCAAGCGCCAACATGCCATAAGCATCTTGATAGTCGGTCAGAAAACCGCGAACCACCTGAACGAGCACGAACAGCGCGATCAGCACCAACAACACCGTGGGAGCGTTAACGATCGGTTCTCTGCGGCTCACCGGCAGGTCCTTTTGCTGTCCGCCCTCGTCTACATGGTGCGCTCAACCACGGCAACGCCCAGCGATCACTAAGCCGCATCATCCCAACTGGCATGGATCGTGCTCATGAACCCGTGAAGTTGGAGAGTAACGGGGCAGAGGCTCCTGCTCGTGACGCATCGCAGGGGCCGGGTACTGAAATGAAACATAAGACCAGCAAGACACTGTACGCGTACTGGAATGAGATCCGCGGCACACGCCAGGCTCCGCGCCGTTTCGAGATCGAACCGGCCCGGCTGGCGCC
>JAEYYQ010000003.1 GCA_023428365.1 Pseudomonadota bacterium
CGACATCGCCGGTGACGGCACCACGACGGCCACCGTGCTCGCCCAGGCCATCGTCCGCGAGGGCCTGAAGTCGGTTGCCGCCGGCATGAACCCGATGGATCTGAAGCGCGGCATCGACAAGGCCGTCGCCCAGGTCGTCGAGGAGATCGAGAAGCGCGCCAAGAAGGTCAAGAGCTCGGAAGAGGTCGCTCAGGTCGGCACCATCTCGGCCAACGGCGAGTCCGAGATCGGCGAGATGATCGCCGAGGCCATGCAGAAGGTCGGAAACGAGGGCGTGATCACGGTCGAGGAGGCCAAGAGCCTGGAGACCGAGCTCGACGTCGTCGAGGGCATGCAGTTCGATCGCGGCTATCTCTCCCCGTACTTCATCACCAACGCCGACAAGATGGTGGCGGAGCTCGAGGACCCCTACATCCTCATCCACGAGAAGAAGCTGTCGGGCCTGCAGGCCATGCTGCCGGTGCTCGAGGCCGTCGTTCAGACCGGCAAGCCGCTGCTCATCATCTCCGAGGACGTCGAGGGCGAGGCTCTGGCGACGCTGGTCGTCAACAAGCTGCGCGGCGGCCTCAAGATCTGCGCCGTCAAGGCTCCGGGCTTCGGCGACCGCCGCAAGGCCATGCTGGAGGACATCGCCGTCCTCACCAGCGGCCAGGTGATCTCCGAGGACCTCGGCATCAAGCTCGAGAACGTCACCCTCGACATGCTGGGCCGCGCCAAGCGCGTTTCGGTCGACAAGGACAACACGACCATCGTCGATGGCACCGGCAAGAAGAAAGACATCGAGGCTCGCGTCAACCAGATCAAGGCGCAGATCGAAGAGACCACGTCGGACTACGACCGTGAGAAGCTGCAGGAGCGTCTGGCGAAGCTCGCCGGTGGTGTTGCGGTGATCAAGGTCGGCGGCGCCACCGAGATCGAAGTGAAGGAGCGCAAGGATCGCGTCGACGACGCACTCAATGCGACCCGCGCTGCGGTTGAGGAAGGCATCGTCCCGGGCGGCGGCGTCGCTCTGCTGAAGGCGACCCAGGCGATCAACATCGAAGGCGATAACGATGACCAGGAAGCTGGTATCCAGATCGTCCGCAAGGCTCTGCAGGCTCCGATCCGCCAGATTGCCGAGAATGCCGGCGTCGAAGGTTCGATCGTTGTCGGCAAGGTTCTTGAGACCCGCGGCCAGACCTTCGGCTACGACGCTCAGAAGGACGAGTACGGTGACATGATCGAGAAGGGCATCATCGACCCAGCCAAGGTGGTGAAGACCGCCCTGCAGGACGCTGCGTCGATCGCTGGCCTGATGATCACGACCGAAGCCGGCATCGCCGAAGCTCCGAAGAAGAAGGAAGCTGGTGGCGCAATGCCGGGTGGCATGGGCGGCATGGGCGGCATGGACATGATGTAAGCTGCCTTCGGCCGTAAGGTCGACGGTTAGGAAAAGAGGGCCGTCCCGGATGCTCCGGGGCGGCCCTTTTCGTTATAGGGATGACGCGTTCGTATCAGCCGCAGAGGGCAGGTTACAGCCGCGCTTCGGTCATCGCACTGCGGAGAACCCGGACGTAGTTGCCTATGGCGATTTTCTTGAGGCGGTCCCGTTCGATGCCCCGGCGCTCCATATGCTGAACGGCGCGGCGCAGGTCGGCGTAGCTGGCTATTGGTGAGTTCGACAGGGCATTCATATCGGTGCCGAAGCCGACGTGATCGTCCCCGAGCCAACTCGCCAATTCGAGGACGCGGTCTGCATAGGACTGAGCCGTCGCACCGACATCGCTACGAAGTGCCCACACGCCGACCACGCCGCCTTTGCTGACAATTGCGCGCGCGGTGTCCAAACTCAGTCGACGGGCACGCCACGGCGTCATTTTCCAGTTCGGTTCCCTGCCGCGAACGACAGAGCTATGTGACCACACCACCGGAACGCGCGAAATCTCCAGCGTCTGTGTGACGGCCTCAGCCGTGCAATGGGCGAG
Source organism: Pseudomonadota bacterium (assembly GCA_023428365.1). Classification (GTDB taxonomy): domain Bacteria; phylum Pseudomonadota; class Alphaproteobacteria; order Rhizobiales; family Hyphomicrobiaceae; genus ZC4RG25. The sequence continues at coordinate 1,965 of JAEYYQ010000003.1, forward strand.
ATCGACAAGAATGCCGAGCCGGTTGCATTCCAGAACGACGTCACGGCCGAACGCGGTCAACCCACTGTGTTTGGGAGCCTCGGTTTGAAAATCGCCAATGGTGTTTTCGATGTAGTGCACAAGCTGGATATGCCGGATGCCTGCCTCGTGTGCACGCTTTAGCCCGGCAATGCCTTCATCTAGGAAACTCGCACCTTCGACGGACAAAAGGACGTGTGGTTCACCCAGCAGCGCCTTATCGAGATCGTCCGGGGTCAGCGCGATCTTGAGGTTTTGCCCGGCGATATGGGCTTTGACGCGTGCCAGTTCCTTTTCGAACCAATCTGTGGCGGCGCCACTTTTGGGGGTGCCTGACTGGCTCAACCCACGATTGCCGCGTCGGAGCCAAGGCTGATCTCCGACGAGGGACCAAGAGACGAGCGACGCGCCACCACGCGCCATGTTTCGCGCGAGTGGTTGCCGGTCGGCGGGCTTGGGTCCGACGAAAAAGAGATGCGCGTGCATATCGCCGATTGGAACCGGGCTGGCTCCTTCAGCCCGCGCCCCGCGGCTACTGCCGATCACGCCAGCAACCAGACCGGACAGCATCGTACGGCGGTTCATTGCAAAGGTCATGCTGTCGTCCTCGGACAGTCAGCCGCGTCCTTCGTCTCGCGGACACGGCTGACTCAGGCCGATCGTCGCCGATCACTCGAACATGATCGTCGCGACGTAATCCATCGTGCGGTTGTTGTTGCTCGATGGCAGCAATGTGTTGATGAGGTAGGAGGTCGGTGAATAGTTATCCGGCATCGCGCGCCGGAACGCATTGCTGATGAAGTACGCCTGGATGCGTTGGAAGCCGCCGTCGGCTACGGCCTTGTAGTACTTTTCCAGCGGCGCGAATTTGGGCTGCATCGTAGCGGCAACCTCGCGGTGACCTGAGGACATGTTTGCCGTTTTGGAGGGGTTCTCGACGAATACTTCGCTGAGCAGTTTGTTGCGCTCATCCTTCTGCAGCTTCAGCGCGTCGATGACGAGGAGCGGACCGTCCGCGAGACCGGCGAACGAAGAGTTGCTGCGTCTGCTGATGTAATTGCCCGTCGCCTTCATCGGTGTCATGGGCACGCTGACGCATGCCGGCACACTCTTTCCGTTGAACCCATCAGCCGTCGTCGATGGGTCGCACTTTCGTAAGGCAAGGATCGACCAGACGAACTCCGAACAGTACATGTCGGTCTTGGTGACGCCAGTTTGTCCGAGGGCCGACTGGGCAACCTGTTTCACGAACTCCAACGGTTTGCCTGGTGTGTATTTGGGTGCGTTGTAGTCGCTGTTGAATGCAATCTGGTTCGGATAGATACGCTTTGCACCGCTACCGAGGCGGGTTGCCCACGCGAGGATATTTTTTCGCTCCGCATCGGTCAGGCCGCGCGGCCTCACGACATGCAGGAATTTGACGGACCTGTAGTGTTCGCCGCTGAAGTCTCCCCGCAGCTGCGAGCCCAAATGCTCCGCGTCCATGGGATTATCGAGCTGGTAGACCGTTCCATCCTTCACATAAGCAATGCCGGTATGACTGACGCCCATCTGAATGTTGGGATAGGTGCCGCCGCCACCCCACTCGGGCCGGAACGTGAGGAGAATGTCGCCGGTCTGCAGCAGGCCACTCTGAGCCATGCGCTTTCCAAACCCGGCGCGTTTGGCAACGATGAGGCGCAGACCGATGTCGGCGCCGTTGCCGTTGGCGGCAGGGTGTTTGAACTCGACCAGGCGATCTGTCGTTTTGAACGAACTCGGCAGCGTTGCGCGTGCACTGGATGGAACCGCGAAGTAGACCGGCATGTTGAGCCGCTTCGCCATGTCCTGGTTCACCTTCTCATTGTAGGTGAACTCAGCAGCACGAACAGACAGTTGGCTCGCAACCAATGCGGCGACCGCTAGGGTCGCGATCTTCATAAACCGCATGAACACCCCCTCCGACTTGGGCAGAACTGCTCCCCGGGTGACAAGGCTCTAGCACGCAGCTCTCGGCGGCACTATCACAGGTCCGTCACACAAGCAGGTTTTGTAGACGGCGGGGCATGTCAAAATTGAGCGAAAGAAGACCGCCGCGGCGAGCGCGCCGTGCACTGCTTGTCATTCTGGCCTTGCCCGTCATCTGCTTTGCGGGCTTCGCGAGTTGGATCACATGGATCGGACGCGAGAGTGGTCCAGCGAGCCGCTGTTATGGTGGTGTGGTGGGGGGGCATCTTGAAGGTGGACGCCGGCTTCCGCTGTGGGGAGAAAACTACCGTTCTTACAGTGTCTTGGGTTTTCTCGCGGGACGGACATTCATGCACGCGTCCGTTCGCGACGCGAGCCAGGAAGCCTATACGCAGTTGAACAAGGAGAATCCCGAACTGCGCTTCCTCTATGCGGAAAGCGGCTGGCCGTGGGGTGGATCGTTCAAACCGCACCGCTCGCACATGAATGGAACATCGGTCGATTACCACGTTCCTGTCCGGACACTGGACGGCGCCATCTCTGAGCTGCCGGCGTCCCCGTTCAACAGGCTGGGCTATGACATCGCTTTCGATAAGTCAGGACGGTACGGTAGCTACAAAATCGACTTCGAGGCGATGGGGCTGCACCTGATCGCGCTAGACCGCGCGGCGCGCGCCAACGGGATCGCCATTGGTCGGGTCATCTTCGATGTGCGGCTACAGCCGCTGCTGTTTGCGACACCCTCGGGCGCTCAGGCCGCACGTCTGCTCACCTTCAACCGGCAGCAATCGTGGGTTCCGCACGACCAGCATTATCACATTGACTTCAAAGTGCCTTGCCGATGACCGCGTAAAGGCCACGACCTCCGCGGATTCCGCGATGGCGTGGCCTCCGGATGGGCACTTATAAAAGCAATAAAAGTACTTCATGATGTTTTCCCGAAACTTAGAGGAAAACAAAACCACATCTTACGGCCGGTTACCCGGCCGCTGTAATATTCAGTCGTTACGCGGCTGCGAAACCGCGACGTAACTCAGACTGCCGACTGCGCCGGTGCCCCGTTCTGCGCCATCGAGGTAATGTCGCGAGAGAGCGAGCGAGCAAGAAGCTGGACCGGATCGTCCGAGCCTTCCTCGACAAGATCGTCGAGAACGGTCGCCTTATCGGTCAAACCCTCGAACGTGGTGGCTTTTATCCGGGAGATCGTAAGCGAGAGATCATGTTGCTCGGAGAGCAGCGGATCGGACATCGACTCGATATCGTCACCATACGTGCCGTTACCGAAACCACTGGACGCGACGGCTTCACCGCGCCTGACAAGATCCCGGAGCTGTCGGGCGAGTGCTCTATATCGCTTGCAGTAGGCCCGAAGTTTGGTGTCGGCCTGAGGCGCGGCGGGACGCCGGCCCTGGCGGATCCTCGGTGCGAGAGACATATCGAGTTCAAGGCCGTCCGGACCCGTCAACGTACCGACCCGGCTGGCCATCAGCGTAGAGCCATGCATCCGTTTGTTTTGCACACCCAAACTGGCTTCCTTTGGGTGTGTATTGGGGACGTCGGAGCCTGCGATAATTCTTGCAAGTTCGACTTCCACGCCGTGCAATGATGATAACAATTTGGGCAGCTTGTTCTCGCGCGCTTTGGCCCGCAATACAACAACGCTGCTCAGCATTTCCCACGCGATCGCGGTATGACTATTTTCAGTCATCCCCACCCCCATGTACGACGTTGAAGTATTTCTAGTGAGCGACATGCATACGCAGACACATGGGTGCACGAAGCCACCAACAAAACGCCGCATGCTGATGATGGTTCCGTGGAAAAAAATTTTTGTGCGACGCTAGGGCGTCGTCGCCACACAAATTACAAACTGTGGAAAATCAGAGGGGTAGTCGCTGTTCAGTCGTCGACGGAAAATGTCACGTCGCAAATTGTGGGAAATGGAACCTCCAGTCCCTCGTGCTGTTCCCGATTTTTTATGCGATGAAGAGCTTACTTGCTGCGGGAGGCTTCACGCCCCAGCCGCCAGATCTCTTCCTGGACGCGGATGTCGGCGAGGATCCGGTCGATAAGCAGGCACGTGCGTTTGAACAAGTCGGAGCCACGCCGATAATCCGCCGCGGCGAAGAAGTCGATCCGCCCGGCCTTGAACAGATCCATGCATTTCACTCTGGCTTTGCCAGGAGGATAGACGGCGATGGCATGTCCGCCGTTCTTGCGCATCACGGCCATTGACGGAACATCGGTATCGCCATCACCGAAGTAGATCATGTTGCCAAACGGGATCGGACGATTTCCCTCGGGCATGTGCTGGTTGATGTTCTCTCGCAGGTCTTCGACACCCTTATTAATGCGGAAGAGATATTGGGTTTTGCCGGTGTCGGTGATAACCCGCTTTGGATACGGCAGGTCGTAGGCATCGAACCAATATTCCGATGCAAACACGTTGTGGAAATGCGGGTAGATCGCCGTGCCCTCGATGATCTCCGTCAGGCCCGACGAAATCAGATAGTGGCGCAGACTGACGCCAGGGCCTTCCGAGCGGATCTTGACGTACTCGCCGATCGCTTCGAACCATTCTGTGACGCCGGGGAACAAGTCGACGCTGCGGCCCTGGGCGACGAGATCCTCGCGGTCGATGCGCACGCCTTTGGCC
>JAEYYQ010000597.1 GCA_023428365.1 Pseudomonadota bacterium
GCGCCAAAGCTGATGACCGGCAACAAGTCCTCGACCTGGCTGAACATCCGCTTCTCGATAACTTCGCGGATCTTCTCGTATGACGTCCAGCTCGGGTTCTTGCCACCGTTCTTGGCGCGCGCCCTCAGTGAGAACTTCACGACTTCGTAACGGAAGTCCTTAGGATTGGCGATTCCGGCCGGCTTTTCGATCTTCGACAGCTCCTGATCCAACAACTGCCGGTTCATCAGCTGTCCGGTGTCCGGATCCTTAAAATCCTGGTCTTCAATCCACGCGTCTGCATAGGCGACATAGCGATCAAACAGGTTCTGACCGAAGTCGTGGTAGGATTCGAGGTACGCCTTCTGAACCTCATTGCCGATAAACTCGGCATACCGAGGCGACAGTTCCTCCTTGATGAACTCGATGAACTTGCTCTCGGTCTCCTCAGGCATTTGCTCGCGACGGATCGCCTGTTCGAGCACGAACATCAGATGCACCGGATCAGCGGCAACCTCGTGGGTGTCGTAGTTGAAGGTTTCAGACAGCACCTTGTAGGCGAAGCGCGTCGACGTGCCGTCCATTCCTTCGTTGATGCCGGCTGAATCGCGATACTCCTGTATCGTCTTCGCGTGCGGATCCGTGTCCTTGAGGCTTTCGCCGTCATAGACGCGCATCTTCGAGAACAAGCTCGAATTCTCATGTTCCTTCAGACGCGTCAGAACCGAGAACTGCGCGAGCATCTCGATCGTACCCGGTGCGCACGGAGCGCCCGACACTTCGCTTTGTGCCAGCAGTTTGTCGTAAATCCGCTTCTCCTCGGAAATCCGGAGGCAATACGGAACCTGGATCACGCAAATGCGATCGAGAAACGCCTCGTTATTCTTGTTTGACCGGAAGCTCTGCCATTCGCTCTCGTTCGAGTGCGCGATGATGATGCCCTGATAGGGCAGCGCGCCGACGTTCTCGGTTCCGACGTAGGTGCCGTCCTGCGTTGCGGTCAGCAACGGATGCAGCATCTTGATCGGTGCCTTGAACATCTCAACAAATTCGAGAAGTCCTTGCGTGGTCCGATTGAGACCGCCCGAATACGAATAGGCGTCGGCGTCACTCTGACCGTGGAACTCGAGCTTGCGGATATCGACCTTGCCGACCAGCGAGGAGATATCCTGATTGTTCTCATCACCCGGCTCGGTCTTGGCGACGCAAATCTGGCGAAGTCGCGATGGATACAGCTTCACGACTTTGAACTTCGAGATGTCGCCGCCAAACTCGTCGAGCCGTTTTACGGCCCATGGCGACATACGACCCGTGAGTTTCCGCTGGGGAATTCCATAGCGCTCTTCAAGAGTCGCCCCCATCGTAACCGGATCGAACAATCCGAGAGGACTTTCAAAAATCGGGCTGACTTCATCGCCGGCCTTGAGGACGTAGACGGGGCAATGCTCCATCAACTCCTTCAGCCGTTCCGCCAAAGAAGATTTGCCGCCGCCTACTGGACCCAGAAGATAAAGGATCTGTTTGCGCTCTTCCATTCCCTGCGCCGCATGACGGAAGAAGCCGACGATACGCTCGATCGTCTCCTCAAGGCCGAAGAAGTCCTTGAAGGCCGGGTAGACCTTAATTGTTCTATTGAGAAATACGCGACCGAGACGCGACTCCTTTGAGGTATCGACGAACGTCGGCTCGCCGATCGCCTTCATCATGCGTTCTGCCGCGCTTGCATAAAGCATCGGGTCGTCTCGGCAGCCTTCGAGATACTGCTTGAGCGTAAACTCGTGCTGCTTCTGGCGATCGTAGCTCTGCGCGTAGATATTGAAGATCTCGTCTGAGGAGGTCATGCTCATTCTCGCTCGCGATCTCGCCACACATTAAGATGGCCAAGTCGTTGCCATCTATCCCCCATTGGAAGTGGGTTGGTTCCGTCCTCTTGGCAACTCGCCCGCTTCCAGGCTCCAGATTAAATTTTGCTCATATTGTAGCACAGCTTTTTCCACATAACCGTCATGGCCACTCGTCCGCTCGTCAGCCGGTACAATCCGCCACACTCCATCAACGATGCTGCCTACTTCAGGCGGAAGTAGGTCGATGGGAGTTCCGCGCCGATCTGTAGCGGACGCAGATCCCTGATGAACGATCCCACAAGCAACATTCCGGCGGAGACAAAGAGCAATTTCGTCACGGCGCGACCGAGGCGCGCCACCACACATCGGCTCAACCGATGCATTGAAGGGCTTCAATTGGGCTAGCCGATGGATCGGGCCTTTCGGCACGCTCGGCACCTCATTGCAATATGACTACAGCCCCAACCTGAAAACGCGATCTCAAGCATAGAGTGATTCCAGCGACGGGACGCCGAGACAATAGCCCATTCAGTAAAATGACGCCGTGATAGGTGTTGAGTTCCCAAAAGTGTGGCCTCAAGAGCGCGTTCTGTAAAACTTGCCCGCAATTCAATCATACCGCATCAAGAACCGAATTTTCAAAGCGTCACGGCAATATTTGCGCAATCCTTATGAACATCTGCCTTCAGGGCGACCGAAGCGCGCTCATAAAATAGTCGAGCACCCTGACCTTCAGCCAAAGTTCGCGCCTTTTCGAGGATTGCCGCAACATGTTGCGAAGATCGGCCCAAGTGCCACTCCGCGATGGCGCACAACCGCAACAGCTCCGGCGCGTAGAGAAAAACTCCATTCCGCTCAGCGAGCTGCCAGCCGTCCTGCAGCACCATCAGCGCTTTCTTGGGCAATCCCAGTGCCAGCGCGGCCTCGCCGTAAAGCATCATCGCATAAGGAGCGGCCTGGCGCGCACCTGTTTTTAAATACGATTTTGTTGCCTGATCGATTTCGGCAAGCCCACCGTCCGTGCGATCCGCGGTCGACCACCCAAGTATAATATTTGCCCAAGCCTGCCAGTATGGAAATTCGTGCCGTTCGCTCAATGATTTAGCTGCGTACGCCAAAGCCGACGCTTTCTGCCTGTCGCCGAGTGTCTGCGCGCGCGCCGCCAAAACACACATCACGTGTGCGCTCGTATGAGGATGTTGAAGCCGGGATGCCAGCTCCAATGCGAGTTTCGCATGTCGGACCGATGCGTCTTGCCGGTGCGCGATGGCCTCGCCCCACGCGAGATGGGCATACGCCAGGGCCCCCTGATCGGAGGCATGCTGGAAGCGCAGACCGGCATGACGTCGTTCATCATACAGGCCGAGCACAATACGGTAGTGCTCGAAGGCAGCATGCAACCGCCCAGACAGTAGCTTGGCAAGGCCTTGGATACGATGGGCCTGCATGCGCTGTTCGTCCGTCCCGTGGTGATCGGCTATGGCGACGAGCGATTTTCCAATATCCATCGCCTTCATGACGTCGCCACGAACGAGATGACACGACTGCAGCATCCAGCTTGCATCGATTTTTTCTGCCAAACCGGGCAATTGCTGGGCAAGATCAAAGCAGCGCTGGAATATATCAAGGACCGCATCAGCGGCGTTGCCATGCAGGGATACGAGTTGCGCGCCCAGCGCTTTGAGGATCTCGACCTCTTCAGCAAGTGACCCAGCGTCTGGATCCTGCGTCCGGGCCGCCAGTGCCTGCTTAAAATAGACGACTGCCGTGCCCGTCGCCGAAAGTTGCGCAGCGCGCCGACCGGCCTTGCTCCACCAGATGAACGCCCCCTTGCAGTCTGCCGCCGCCGCAAAATGAGCCGCGACAATCTCGGGCGAATGATCCACCTCCCGCGCGGCGTCCTGGGACAGTATTTCCGCGACGGCACGGTGCAGATTACGTCGGTGCGACATGAGAATTGAGGCATAGGCCGCATCACGCAGCAGCCCGTGCGAAAAGCGGTACGTATTGCCATGCCACCGGCCCGGCAAATGTTCGATCACGCCTTCCTCGACTAGATTTGACAATCCCGCCGCAAGCTGTTCGTGATCCATGCGCAGCATCGTCGCTAGCGTTGATGTTTCGAAATCCCGGCCGATCACCGCCGCCGCTTGTGCAAACGGTCTGAACTCGCCGACTGTATCGAGGCGCGCGCTCAGAACGGCGTTCAGTCGCCCGGGTTCCAACAGCACATCAAGAGTGTCAGCACCGTCGACACTCGTGTGCAGACGCACGAGTTCTTCGGCAAATAACGGAACACCCTCCGAACGGATCGCAATCTTCTCGCGCATTCCGGAGGACAGCTCCGCACTCCGGAACTGCTGATCAACAATCCGATCGATTTCCGACGTATCGTGACGCCGAAGAACGAGATGTATGCTCGGCGCGCTGGTATCGAGTTCGGGCAGTTGTTTGTGACGCGACGTCCGGATCAGACACACGCGGCCGAGACCGTGCAGGCGTTGACCGATCGCGGCGATGAATTCGAGCGTCGCAGGATCAGCCCATTGCACATCCTCAAAAGCCAGTGCAATCGGGCGCACCTGCGCTTCCCTGCGGA
>JAEYYQ010000196.1 GCA_023428365.1 Pseudomonadota bacterium
GGTTTCCCCGCCGCTTTTTCGTTTCCGGAATTTTCGCGAAACTTCAACGTCCGCGACGGCCCAATTGCGCCTGGCGCCGCATGGCCGCCCGTTCAGCCACCTGGCTCAAATGCTTGCCAGCCTTGCCGCGATCCTGGATATGCGATGCGAGCCCGCTGACGGTCGGGAACCGGTAGATATCGGTGATCGTCAGATCCGGCGCGATACTCTTCTTCAACTCACGATGCAGCTGGACTGCCAACAATGAGTGTCCACCCAGATTGAAGAAGTTGTCGAACGCGCCAACCTTCTCGACTCCGAGGATTGCTTTGAACGCATCAGCAAGCCGCTGCTGCAGATCATCGGCAGGCGCGACGAACTCCGCGACCTCAACAGCCTTCGCGGCTTCTTCCGGCCGCGGGAGAGCTTTGCGGTCGACCTTCGCATTCGGCGTCAGCGGGAAGGTCTGCATCGTGACGAAGTGCGACGGCACCATGAACTCAGGAAGCGCGCCGCGAACATGCGCGCGGAGATCCGCCTCGCTGACCGGTGCGCCCTTGTAGCGAACGTAGGCAACAATGCGCACGTCATTTGCGTCTTCCGCACGTGCGACGACAACCGCCTCCGCAACAGCCGGGTGCAATCCGATCCGCGCCTCGATTTCACCGAGCTCGATGCGATAGCCGCGCACTTTCACCTGGAAATCCGCGCGCCCGAGGAAGTGGAGCTCACCATCCTCACCGACGCGCACGAGATCGCCCGTCCGATACATCCGCCCACCGGGACGGAACGGATCGGGCATAAATCGTTCGCTCGTCAGATCCTCGCGGTTGAGATAGCCGCGCGCCACGCCATCACCAGCGATATACAGTTCACCAGGAACACCAGCGGCCACGAGTTGCTGGGCCTGATCGAGCACGTAAAGTTGCGTATTGGCGATCGGCGTACCGAGCGGGACTGCACCGCTGCTCATCGTTGCCGGGCCTGTCGCCGACCAGATGGTCGTCTCTGTCGGGCCATACATGTTCTCGATGGTCGCGTCGGTGGCGCTCTTGAGATCCTGCAGCAGCTTCGGCTGAAGCGCTTCGCCGCCGATGAACAGATGCCGGACATGACGCAACGCTGCGCGATCCTCGTCGCTCATCAGTGCCATCGCTGCCATCGACGGCGTACACTGCATATGCGTGACACCGTGACGGCTGATCTCATCGGCAAGGCCACCCTCGCCCGCATCCGCAGCGTTCGATGCCCGGGTCGCAGCCACCACTTCAGCAAGAGGCTCGAGCGCGCGAAGCGCATCCTCCGTCGACACGCCGAAATCGATCAGGCACGCGATCTCGTTCACGCCTATCGCTTTGAGCTGTTCGACGCGGGCCTTGGCATCTTCGATCGTCCCAAACAGGCCGCTGTCATCGAAGTAGCGCAGAAAAGCAAACTCGATGATCGCGTCCAGTTCCTCGGGGTCGAGGGTTTGCAGATCGACGTCCATTGCCTTGGCGACGCCGGCCGGTTTCTTGAATGCCGGAAATGCCCACGCATACTGTTTGATCAGCGCGGTCGCACTGCGCAGATAAGCTTTCATCGGCTCGCGGGCCGCCGCGCGCACCGCCTCGCGATCGTCACCGACCAGCGTGTGCAGCATCAACGTCACAGTGAAATCGTCGGGATTCCGCCCGGTTTCTTTCAGCGTCTCGCGATAAATGGTGATCTTTTCTGCCACTTCCTCGATCGACTGGCCGAGCAAGTGCGTCAGGACGTTCGCGCCCAGGCGCGCGGCTTCACGATAGGTATCGGGCTTCCCGGCGGTCGTCACCCAAACCGCCAGCTCCTTGCTCACCGGACGCGGTTGCGTGACGACATCCACTTTCTTACCGCCGGGCGCATCGAAAGGCACCGCCTCTCCGCGCCAGAGTTTGCGCACGACTTCGATGTCGCGCAGCATGTTGGCCTTGTTGTGCGGCGGCGCATTTTCGGGACGCAACAGGAAATCATCCGGCATCCAGCCCGACGCAAAGGCGAGGCCCGTACGTCCATTGGCGATGTTATCGACCACCGCCCATTCTTCCGCGACGCGCGCCGGATGATGCAACGGCAGCACGCAGCTTCCGGCGCGGATATCCATATTTCGCGTGACAGCGGCGACGGCAGCACCCGTCACTGACGGATTCGGATACGGCCCGCCGAACGCATGGAAATGCCGCTCAGGCGTCCACACCGCGCAGAAGCCGTGATCGTCGGCGAACCGCGCGCCATCGAGCAAAAGCTGATACTTGCGCGGCCCGACACCATCGTCATTGCCCCAGAAATAGAGGCTGAAGTCCATGTCACCCTTGCCGCGCGGCTGCCGCACGGCAGGCTGGGTCGACGCCGCGCGTCGCCGGTCCGCGTGCACCACGACGGCGAAACCATTCGCCAGCGTCCAGAACAGTTCCAACACCGAGATGTCGAACGACAAGCTGGTCACGGCCAGCCACACGGGCTGACTTGTTTCCGAACGCGGGATGCGGTCGTCCATACCGGCAAAGAAATTGACGACGTTGCGATGCTCCAGCATCACGCCCTTCGGGCGGCCGGTCGAACCGGAGGTATAAATGACATACGCGAGATTGGACGGGATTGAGACTGATGTCGGGGCGTCCACCGCCGCATCGCCATGCGCCGCCTCCGCCACGGTCAGCGTACGAATCTCAGGATTGTCGGACGGCAACTTCACGCCGTCATCGGTAAATGCGACCTTCAGCCCGCTGTCTTCGATCATCAGCGCGATGCGATCGCGCGGATACGTCGGATCAAGCGGCACATAAGCGCCACCGGCCTTCCAGATGCCGAGCGCACCGACGACGAGATCGATCGACCGGCTGACGTACAGACCAACGAGGCCGTCCTGCCGCACGCCCAGCCCGATCAACGTCCGCGCCACACGATTGGCGCGTGCATCGAGTTCGCCGTAGGTGAGCTTTTCGCCAGCGCAGATCAGCGCCGTTGCATCCGGCGTGCGCTTGGCTTGCGCCTCGATCAATTGATGGGCGGTGGCGGCGCGGTCGTAGTCGCGTGCGGTTTGATTGCGCTGCGTGACCAGGACGTGAATTTCGTCGTCGGACAGAATAGGCAGGCTGGCAACTGTGCATTGTCCATCACCCTCGCCGATGGCAGCGAGCATGACCGTCAATTGCCGGGCCAAGGCATCGAGCGCGGTTCGCGGCAGCCGGGAGGTATCACCCAGCAACCGGATCTCACCGGAATCATAGGGGACCACCACGGTCAGCACACTGCCATCGACCGGCGCGGCAGTTGCTACGTCAGCGGCTTGCCGGATCACAACGGCCGGTTTCACGGCTGCGAGCTTTAAATTGCGAGCGAGCAGATCTCCGACGACACCCTGACGGCGCGTCATGCCAGATAACGCCGTCCGGGCCGCCTGCGATAACTCAGCCACGGTCGTCTGCGCGGTGACATCAAAGCTCAAAGGCATGGTCGGGGCGACATAGCCCGTCCAATCTCCTGACCGTGCAGCAAGACGATCGTCGACATAGCCGAGCTGATATCGCGCCTGATTACCGGTACGCGCAAAGAAACATGCGATCGCTGCTACCGCATCCTCGCCGGATCGCACCGCACCAGCCGCCAGTTGAGCAGATTCCCAAACGGGTGGCCCATCGACGTTGGGCAACAGTCCGTGAATTTCAGGATTTGCCGAACCGCGGAGCTGAGTTCTGAAATAGTCCTCATCGCGTGCGAGCGCATTGCTCAGAGTCGTCAGGCGCTCAGCATCGGAGACGTCCAACGGCGGCAGCACGTCGCCAGCCTGGAATGCCTCCTGGATCGAGACAGACTGCCCGTAGTAATCAGCAAGAGCCTTAACAAGAATCGCGCCGTCCGTGGTCGCGATCGCCGACCCATTTTCATCGACACGCAATACGGTGCCGGGCGGCGTGAAAACAGCCTCCGCTGAAGCCGTCTCGGCCTCAAGAACGCAATAAGCGCCGCGACCTGTTTTGACCTTTGGCAACGCCAAAGGATTGGCATAACCGTGTCCAAACGACAGCGCCCGAAGCAATCGACTGATCGCAGACGTTTCCTGATGGAAATCTATGGTCGAAGCACCGGCAGGGCGGGCATTCTTTGCGAAGTAAGTCCGCCGCGAAAGGTCTTGAGGCTGCCCGATCAGAGGGCCAGCCTCCATCTTCGCGATCAATTCGGAAAATGACGCAATGCCTGCTTCAAAGCATTTCGTGTTCAGTGTCAGCGACGTGTCGTGTTCGCTGATCTCGAAAATGCTCTGAACATAGATGTCGCCCTCGTCGATCCCGTCCGACAAGGCGTGCCACGTGACACCATGTTCCGTCTCGCCTGAGAGAATAGCCCAGGCCGGCGTATTCAATCCCGCGTATCGCGGCAAAGGACCGTCATGAAAATTGACCGCCCCCGAACGTGCGCGCTTCCATACACCATTGGGAATAACGCGAAGGTTCGCAATGCTGAGAAACCAATCGAAGCCGATGCCTTCGATTTCGCGTTCCAAGTCAGCAGACGCGTCAATAATCGGCAGCGAATGTCCGCCTGCCCATCCCGCGACTACCGCATCACCCGTTACAACGCCAACCAGTGTATGAC
>JAEYYQ010000208.1 GCA_023428365.1 Pseudomonadota bacterium
GTAATGTTGATACCGGCGCCGTAGCTATCCAGCGTCCTCTGCATCAGATCGCGCACATCCTGCTCGATCTGCGAACGCTTCTCGGTCAGCACGTCCTGTACGTTGCTTTTGCCGACCACGTCACGCATCGCGCTTTCGGCGACTTCCTTCACGGTCGTGTCGGGGTTCTGGATGTTGAAGAGGTAAGCCGACGCATCCTTGATGTTCCAGAGAACGACGAAGCCGATGTCGACGATGTTCTCGTCGCCGGTCAGCATCAGGCTCTCGTCGAGCAGATCCTGGTTCGCCGAACGGCGGAGATCCGTGACGCCGCGCAAGCCGATTTCGGTTCTGTTCGCGGTCGTGACCTTAGGCAGACGCACTTCCTCGATCGGATACGGCAGCCGGAAATGCAGACCCGGCGGTTCCTGCCGGTCATACTTACCGAAGCGGAGCACGACGCCGAGTTCGTCCGGCCGGACAGTGAATGTGAACGCATAGAAGCCAACAACCGCCAGCGCGACTGCTGAAATAAGGAGCATCAGCGGGCCGGGCACGCCAGAGCCACCCATGACCTGCTTGACCTTGTCCTGGCTGCGCTTGAGGATTTCCTCAAGGTCGGGCTGATTTCCACCCCCACCGCCGCCCGGACCCTGCCCCCAGGGACCGCCACCGCCGCCTCCGCCGCTTTTCCAGCCGCCGCCGCCACCACTTTGATTGTTCCAAGGCATCGATTAGCGTTCCGTTTCCTCTACCGTACCGTCCGGATATGCCGAGAGCGCCCGCGCCGCACGACGCAAGAGCGCCCCCCTGAATTCACCTCTAGAAATGCTGGTCTTGCTTATATGGCACACCCTACGTCCACGCAAACCGGCATTGCGGAATGTGGGGTTGAGAATTGCAGCGTCAAGCACTAGCGGGCGCGGCATGGTTACTACCACGCCTACGCTCCAGGGTAATCAACGTACAGGAGAAGTCGTCAGCGTCGCCCTTCGGCAGCGGTTCGCGCCCGATCTCTTGCCACGTGCCCGTCTCTATGGTCGGCAGAAACGTATTGCCGCCGGGCTTTCCATGAACGCGGGTGAGGTAGATCCGATCCGCGATCGTCAGGGTCTCCCGAAAGATCTCAGCCCCACCGATGATCATGACCTCGTCGGCCCCTTTCTCGAGGGCGAGGCGGCGCGCTTCATCGATCGCGTCACTGACAGAGGTCGTGACGACGGTACCGGCGGCCACGAAATCGGCATTGCGGGTCACGATGATGTTATCGCGCCCGTCGAGTGGCTTGCCGATCGACTCGAACGTCTTGCGCCCCATCACGACCGGCTTGCCCATGGTGAGACGCCGGAACAGCCGCAAATCCGACCGGATCTTCCATGGCAACTGCCCATCGCGGCCAATGACATCATTTTCGGCCGCAGCGACGATGAGGGTGATTTTGGGTATCAAGTGTTTCCTGGTGCGATGGACGCCGTTGTCGTTGGAGCTCGCCGGAATTGCAGGCCGCAGTTCTTTTTGATTGCCACCATTTCGATGGTTTCAAATTCGCCCTTCAGTCTGCCCAACTCGGCGGTGGTTTGATCATTCCCACCTATCATAAAGGCAGCAGGCCAGAACAGCACTATAGCTACGCCCGTCGCGATGGCATCGTTGGTCGCTTTTTGATCCTGCACACCAGAAACTGTCGCTGCCCGCGCTGATACGCGCTGCGCTTCCTCGGCCAATTGCGAACAGGAATAGCTCTCGTACTGAAGCGGCGAGACATAGCTTGCGGCTATTTTGTCTGAACCTGACGCGCAACCACCCATCCCGATCGCAATAGCGACCGTTACGGCCAAAGCCTTCCTCATCGTCTGATCCCCCCGTGCCACCCACGCGAGAAATCAGCATGCGTCACAAATCAAGTCCAGAACGGACAGTCGAATAGTTGTTGAGAAGCCTCACCGCCGTTACACAACGGCTACACCGCTACTGGCGCCTTGATATGCGGGTGGGGATCGTAGTTCTGCAGCTCGAAGTCCTCGAACTTGAACTTGAAGATATCCCGCACCTCCGGATTGAGCCGCATCGTCGGTAGCGGACGTGGCGTCCGTGCGAGTTGCAGATCAGCCTGTTCCAGATGGTTCAGGTACAGATGCGCATCGCCGAACGTGTGCACGAACTCACCCGGCTTGAACCCTGTCACCTGAGCCATCATCAGCGTCAGAAGCGCGTAGCTGGCAATGTTGAACGGCACGCCGAGAAACACGTCCGCCGAGCGCTGATAGAGCTGACAGGAGAGCCGCCCCTCGGCCACGTAGAACTGAAACAGGCAGTGGCACGGCGCCAGCGCCATGTCCGGGATATCGGCGGGATTCCAGGCCGACACGATCATGCGGCGGCTAGCCGGATTGGTCTTCAGCGTCTGCACGACCACGGTGATCTGGTCGATGGCGCGTCCATCCAGCGTGGCCCAAGACCGCCACTGTTTGCCGTAAACCGGCCCGAGGTCTCCGGTCTCATCCGCCCATTCATCCCAGATCGAAACGCCGTTGTCCTTGAGATAAGCGGTATTGGTGTCGCCGTTCAGAAACCAGATCAGCTCGTGGACGATCGACTTCAGATGCAGCTTCTTGGTCGTCACCAGCGGAAAGCCGTCGGCGAGATCGAAGCGCATCTGGTGCCCGAATACGCTGAGCGTCCCGGTGCCCGTGCGATCCGTCTTGCGGACGCCCTGAGTGCGAACCCGGCGCATGAGATCAAGGTATTGATGCATGGCGCGAACCTTATGCGATTCCGGGCGCCACTTCGAGCGGTGTCGGCGTCCGCGTCAAGCCCGAGCGAACACCAACAGTCCAACCATCACCATACCATTGTAAAAGGCATGAGCCACGATCGGCACCCATAAGTTGCCGGTCCGCCACAAAAGCCACGAGAAGAACAGCCCCGCGACGAACACCTCGATCAGTCCGAGGCTGGAATAACCGGCATGAAGCGCAGTCCAGCCCAGCGTCGAAACCAGCGCCGCGCCGGCGAATCCCAGCCGTGTCTGCGCCAGCGCGCTCTGCAGGAACCCGCGAAACAGCAGTTCCTCCGACAGAGGCGCGCCAATCACGATCGCCAGCGCATACAGCCAGACCGCATCCGAGCTCAGCGGTTCGAGGAACAGCTTGGCATCTTCGAGTATTGTCTCATGTGCGAATGGCAGAACGATCGCGTTGTAGACAACCTGCACGAGAAGCATGAGCAGGATGGCCGCCACGTAAATCCGAGGAGGCGTTCCGCGCATAAGCCCGAGGACCTGGTCGCGCCTGCCCCCAAAGAGCCCGGCTGCAACGATCACCAGGGCGATCACGCTGGCCTGCATTCCGAGCAGCCACGTCGCCGTGCCCCACTGCGCCGTATTCGTCGCACCCCTTGAGAATGCGCCAAGGACATTCAACAATGCAGTGGCCACGACCGCAGCCGTGGCCAAGATGACAAGGGTGGCAACCACCGCCAGCGCGGGGTTCCACGGAGAGCGTGCCTGGTATTCGGCTGGACCCAGAACAAGCTCACGCATCGCAGGTAGGGAAAAGCGCACTCACACCCCTTCAACGAGTTCTTTTTTTCGCACGGCGGTCAGCCTATATTACGCGTGCCGGATTCGTCCGGCTATGGCGATAAATTGGTGTCGGAATAAGCCATTCGGACCCGGGGGCGGTACCCGGCGCCTCCACCATGAGCAGCAACGCCGCACGGCGAGGC
>JAEYYQ010000227.1 GCA_023428365.1 Pseudomonadota bacterium
TCGAGCCGATCATGAAGGTGTTCGAGAGCTATCTGGGTGCGCCGCAGACACCGATCGTCGCCGGCCAGCACGTGCTCGACGCCGACTACTTCCGCCGCATCGACGCGCTCAACTTCAGCATGGCGCATGACGATGGCCAGCTGCCGAACGATCTCAATCAGGCTGACATCATAATACTCGGCATCTCGCGGACGTCGAAGACGCCAACGAGCATCTATCTCGCGCAGCGTGGATACAAGACGGCGAACGTGCCGATTGTTCCACCGATCGCCCTGCCGCCGGAACTGGCGGAACCGCACAGCGCGTTCGTCGTGTGTCTCGTTGCCAGCCCCGAGCGAATCGCTGAAATCCGCCGCAATCGGGTTCGGCTGATGAGTGATCGCAATTTGGACGACTATGTCGACCGCGAACAGATCGCCCAGGAAGTGCAGCATTCGCGGCGGCTCTGCGCGCGTCACGGCTGGCCGGTCATCGATGTCACGCGCCGCTCGGTCGAAGAAACGGCCGCCACCATCGTCAAGTTGTTCCATGATCGCGAGTTGAAGAACGCGGATGCGGAGGAAGGCGATGCCTAAGGCGTCGGGAGCTTCACTGGTGCTGGCGTCTGGAAGTCAGACGCGCCATCGATTGCTGAAAGCGGCTGGTGTCTCGTTCGAGGTGGTGACGCCACAGGTCGATGAGGCCGTCGTGCGCGAGGCGGTCAAGACTGGCGCGGGAGGTGTCGAGCCAGCCGATGTCGCGGAAATTTTGGCGCGCGCCAAGGCGGAAGAGGTGAGTGCCCGTCACCCGGATGCCGTGGTGATCGGCGCTGATCAGATCCTGTCGTGCGACGACGAGATATTCTCCAAAGCCGAGACCATCGATGATGCCCGCGCAACGTTGCTGAAACTGCGTGGCCGGACGCACGAGCTGCATTCAGCCGTGGCCATTGCGGAAGACGGCGAAACCACGTGGACGATGGTCGATACCGCGCATTTGACGATGCGTGCGTTCACGCCAGCCTGCCTCGGTCAGTATATGGTGCAGGCCGGTGCTGGTGTGCTGGATTCGGTTGGTTGCTACAAGCTGGAGGAAGCGGGCATTCAGCTGTTCGAGCGGATCGAAGGCGACTACTTCACGATTCTGGGACTGCCGATGTTGCCGCTGCTGGCCGAGTTGCGTGGGCGCAAACTGGTGATGGTATGAGCGTAACCGCGCACGTGGAGGCCTGCTGATGCTGATCATCGGACTGACGGGTTCGATCGGCATGGGCAAGTCCACAATTGCCGAACGCTTCCGCACCCACGGCATCCCGGTGTGCGATGCGGATGCGCTGGTCCATCAGCTCTATGAAGCCGAAGCGGTCGCGCCCATCGAGGCTGCGTTTCCCGGTACAACGGCGAATGGCAAGGTCGACCGCGCAAAACTCGGCAAGGCGGTGCTGGGGGACGCGCAGGGATTGAAACGGCTGGAAGCCATTGTCCATCCGCTGGTTCATGCCGCTGAGAAGGACTTTCTGCGGAAGGCGTACGAGGCTGGCGCGTCACAGGCCGTGCTCGAGATCCCGCTTCTTTTCGAAACCGGTGGAGACGCGCGCGTCGATGTCACAGTGGTGGTCAGCGCGCCTGCGCATATCCAAAAAGAACGCGTGCTGCAGCGGCCCGGCATGACTGAAGCAAAGTTCGCGGCCGTCCTGTCTCATCAAATGGACGATGCCGAAAAACGGCGGCGGGCGGATTTCGTTGTGGATACGGCCGGAACGTTGGAGGCCAGCCGGGCTCAGGTCGATACAATCATCGCAGCGCTTCGTGGACGGGGTGGTCAAGCCTACATCCGCGATTGGAGCTGATCCAAGCCGATACAGGGCCGGGGGCCTTTCATTCATATGCTGCGGGAGATCGTTCTCGATACCGAGACGACGGGGTTGGATGCTCGGAAGGGAGACCGCCTGATCGAACTCGGCTGCGTCGAGCTGATCAACCGCATACCGACCGGCGAAGAACTGCACCTCTTTATCAATCCCGAGGGTCGGGAGGTCCATCCGGACGCCGAGGCCATACACGGCATCTCGAATGCCTTCCTCGATGACAAGCCGCCGTTCTCAGCCGTCGCCGACCAGTTCATCGACTTCATTGGCGATGCAACGCTGGTGATCCACAACGCCACCTTCGATATCAGCTTCCTCAATATGGAGCTGGAGCGGTTGAGACGGCCGCCGATCACGAGTGATCGCGTCGTCGACACGCTGGCGCTGGCGCGGCGGAAGCACCCCGCGGGTCCCAACAGCCTCGATGCGCTCTGCAAGCGCTATGGCATCGACAACTCGAAGCGTATCAAGCACGGCGCGCTGATGGACTCGTTCCTGCTCGCCGAGGTCTATATTGAGCTGTTGGGCGAGCGCCAGGCCGCCCTCGTGCTGGCGAGCCGGAGCGAAACAGCGGTTGGAACGAGTGCCGGTCGCCGGCAGCCAGCCCGGCAGCGACCGGATCCGCTACCGCCTCGCCTGTCGCCCGAAATGGTCGAGCAGCATCTGGTTTTCGTCCAGACTCTCGGCGAGGAGGCCATCTGGCGGCGCTATTTGCCCTCCGGAACAGCCTGAATCGGCGGTTTGACGCCCCTGCGCCAGTCTCCGCACTTGACGGTTTCCGGCTGACATCAGTATAGACTACCGCTGAAATTCACCCGCCAGCCGGACGGGTCGTCTCCGATTCAGGAACGAAGAACCAGAATGCGCCCCGTCTGGGAGCGCCAGGAAGAGGATTATCGCGTTATGACCAGACGCTGCGAGTTGAGCGGCAAGCTCCCGATGTCGGGGCAGCTTCGCAGCCACGCCGAGAATAAGTCGAAGCGGACGTTCCGGCCTAACCTGTGCACGGTCACGCTGATCAGCGACGCTCTCGGGCGTTCGGTTCGTCTGAAGGTCAGTGCGCACGCGCTGAAGTCGGTCGAGCATCGCGGCGGGCTCGATGCCTATCTGCTGAAGGCACGCGATGAGGAACTGTCCGATCGCTGCCTGCGCCTGAAGCGCGACGTCCAGAAGAAGAAGGCGGAAGCAGCCGCTCCGGCTGCCGCGGCCTAAGTCGGCCGCATACGCTTTACGTCGGGGATAGGTCGAGATCCATGCGGATCTCGACAAGATTTTGACCCCACAGCGATTGGGTTTCGCGCTGCGTTTCCCGGAAGCCCGCTTTCCGGTAGAGATGCTGTGCAGCCGCGAGTCCGTCAAACGTCCAAAGAAATATTTGGCTTAAGCGTTGATCCCGCGCGTAGTCCAACGTGTGGGCTATGAGCTGTTGGCCAAGCCCACGGCCGCGCCCCTCCGGCGTCAGCAGAAACCAGCGCAGCTGACCTTCGCCGCTGTCGGTTTTGACGAGCGCGATTGAACCGACGACGACGTCATTGATTTCGGCGAGCCACAGACGTCCTGCATCCGGTCCTCTGAGGATGAAGTCGGCTAGCGGAGCGGCGACGTACGGCTCGAACGTGGTATCGAGCCCCCATTCGCGCGCATAGTGAACGCCATGAAGGTGGATGACCGTTCCGAGATCTCCCGGGCGGAGATCATGGCGGATGGCCACCTGGTCGCTCATGGTTTGCGATTGGACGGCGTGGCGCTGGCCGTGCTGTCGCCCTTCAATGCGAATTGCAGCAGGATCGTGCGCTGGATCAGGGTATTGAAATTGTCGTCCGACAACAGCGTGACGATGGTCTCGCCGCGGCTGTTGGTGTGAACAGCGACCGATTCCATATTGTCGATGTCGTAGTTCATGTCGCCTTGAAATAGAGTCTCGCCTTCAAGGCGCGCGCCGGGGGCAATGTCGCGACCGTCGATCAGGCGTAGCCGCATTTTTACGCCTTCAGTCCAGCGGAACCGGCGCTCCAGGACGATGACGTTGCCGTCAGGGAGTGTTGCAAGATCTGTAATGTCGAATTCACCAATATCCGACAGATAGAACGAGCGCGGCTGACCGTCGATCCATAGCCAGCCGGTATGGTCCCCGCGCTCATTGGTCAAGCGCTCGGCAATAGCGATGGGACTTCCTTTATGGCGGCCGCCCTTGAGAACACCGATCGATTCAAACGATGCGTTTCCCGATAGCTTTGGTGTTTCGGCTGGACGGTTGAGATAGCCCGTCGGCGCTGCCAGTTGGCCGTTGACGATCGGAAATCGCCCAATTCGGTGATTGCGCTCGAACGCGATGAGCGCGGTGCCTTTTTCCAGCGTGCCGGAAGCCAAGGTGATAGATTCAGCGTCCTTGTCTCGGCCTCGGGTCAGCGGTCGTCCGCCGATCGCTCGGAGTGATGAGATTTTGGCGTTCGTCATGCCGGTCGGCCGACCGTCGGCGTAAGTGATCTCGCCGCTCATCCACGTGCCGGCGTCCGAGACTGAGAGGAAGCGACGGCCGGCGTCGTCGAGGATCAGTCCGGACCAGCCACCGAAATTCGGATCTGTCGAGGTCAATACAAGACCGCCGCGCCATTCCAGTCGCCCGTACTGATTTCTTGACGGGCCGGGCCGGTCGAAGCTGCTGATGGGTTTCGCGCTGATCTCAATTGCCAGCGGGCGCACGCTGTCGAGACGCGGCTTCTGCGCAATCGCGTGACCGCTCAGAGCGGCTAAAGCAGCCACGACGATGATCGGAATTGCGATACCGCCGATACGGCGCAACCAGCCGACCTTGCTCATGTGAACGTCGTTGCTCCTGTCGACTGCCCTAGTGCAGACGACCCCGCGCAGGTGGCTTTGCCGGTGCCCGTGGAGCCGCTTCACCGGCTTCCTCGAACAACTCGACGAGCTTATCCGTCATTGCGCCGGCGAGTTCCGAAGGATCGGTAATCGTCACGGCACGGCGATAATAACGCGTTACGTCGTGACCGATACCAATAGCAATAAGTTGAACGGGCGAACGGGTCTCGATCTCATCGATCACCTGCCGAAGGTGCTGTTCGAGGTATGAGCCCGAGTTGACCGACAGCGTCGAGTCATCCACGGGCGCACCATCCGAGATCATCATGAGAATGCGGCGCTGCTCGGGTCGGCCAAGCAGTCGATTGTGCGCCCAAGCCAGGGCTTCGCCGTCGATGTTTTCTTTCAGCAATCCCTCGCGCATCATCAGCGCCAGGTTGCGCTTGGACCGTCGCCAGGGCTGATCAGCCGATTTATAAATGATGTGGCGGAGGTCGTTGAGACGACCGGGGTTGGCAGGTTTCCCAGCCGCCAGCCATTGCTCGCGCGATTGGCCGCCCTTCCACGCCCGCGTTGTGAAACCGAGAATTTCGACCTTCACGCTGCAGCGTTCCAGCGTCCGCGCCAGGATGTCGGCGCAGCAGGCCGCGACCATGATCGGCCGCCCGCGCATGCTGCCGGAATTGTCGAGCAACAGCGTCACAACCGTGTCGCGGAAATTCGTATCGCGTTCGCGCTTGAAGGACAGCGGATGCGTGGGATCGATGATGATGCGCGGCAGGCGCGACGGATCGAGCGTGCCTTCTTCCAGGTCGAAGTCCCAGGCGCGGTTCTGCTGTGCCAGCAACTTGCGCTGAAGCCGATTGGCCAAACGCGAGACAGCGCCCGAAAGCGAACGCAGCTCCTTGTCGAGGAACGTTCTCAGCC
>JAEYYQ010000264.1 GCA_023428365.1 Pseudomonadota bacterium
CTGTGATGTCTGGGGCGTCGTACACAACGGTGTCACGCCTTACGCGACGGCCTGCGAGGCGCTGGCCCGGTTTCGCGATGGCGGCGGTGCTGTCGTTCTGGTGACCAACTCCCCCGTGCCCGCAAAAGAGACAGGCGATTTCATCGCGACACATATTGGCGTCCCGCGCAATGCCTGGGATACGATCATCACGTCCGGCGATCTGACGCGTGGCTTCATTACCGAGCACGATCTGAGCCGGATCCATCATATCGGCCCGCCGCGCGATCTCCCGGTGTTCAAGGGATTAGACGTGGAGCGCGTGGCGCTCGATGAGGCGCAAGGCATCATCTGCACCGGCGTCGTCGACGATGTCCGCGAAACCGGCGAGACCTACCGCCCTGTGCTCGAAATTGCGCGCGATCGTGGTTTGCCTCTGGTGTGCGGAAACCCTGATCTCGTGGTCGAGGTTGGAGGGATTTACTATCCCTGCGCCGGCGCCGTAGCCGTCATTTATGAAAGTCTCGGTGGCGAGGTGTTCTGGGCCGGGAAACCACATGAACCGGTTTATGCCGGCGCGCATCGGCTGGCAGAAGAGCGTCTCGGTCGCGCTGTCGATCGCAGCCGCATTATCGGCATTGGCGACGCTCTGCGCACTGACATGGCCGGCGCAGCGGGTTACGGCATCGACGGCCTGCTGATCGGCCGTGGTATCCATCGCGAGGAACTGATGCCGGACGACGATGCGATTGACGCCAACCGGCTATCCGAGCTGCTCGCCACCTCCACGCGCCGCAAGCCGATTGCCGCGATGCCGACGCTGGCGTGGTAGCGCCGCTTATTTTGGCTTGGCGTGCGGGTCCACAGCGCGCGGACGGCGGGGCTCGTCAGTTTGCGAGAAGCTGTTGAAGACGTGATCCGGCGAGCTGGTGTTGTGACGCGACGGCGAAAGCCGCCCGATCCAAAGGTCCGTCGACTCCCCACCCTTGAAGGTCATGACGTTGTCCTCGCGCCAGCCCTTGGCGTCCTT
Source organism: Pseudomonadota bacterium (assembly GCA_023428365.1). Classification (GTDB taxonomy): domain Bacteria; phylum Pseudomonadota; class Alphaproteobacteria; order Rhizobiales; family Hyphomicrobiaceae; genus ZC4RG25. The sequence continues at coordinate 1,010 of JAEYYQ010000264.1, forward strand.
CTCCCGCACCGCGACGCGGGCAGCGTCGTTGTTGAACTCGGTGATGTACATGGAGCGCACCACCGCGAACGGCCGCCCCTCGATCGGCTTGTCGAACGTCACGTGCACCGCGAAACGGTTCTGATCCGCCTCGACGATCTGTAGCTTCGCCGAACCGCCCAGCGCGAAGCTGATATCAAACGTCTTGGTGGCCGGGTCGAAGGCGACCTCCTTGATGCGCACGATCGGCCGCCCGGCCTCGTGCTCAATCGGGCCGATCAGGAACGACGAACCAAACGCCGTGTGATCCATGCCAGCGGGCGCCTTGGGCCGGAGCCGCCAGTAGCCGTCCTGCGGATAGAGCACGAGCAACTCCTCGCCGCCCATCGGCCGGATGTTCCAATACTGCACGAGATGCAGCGCCTTCTCGACCCGGTCGCCGACCCGCACCAGCGTATCGGCGGGCCGCCAAAAGGTTGGGAACGTCATCCCCACCAACCAGAAATCGACCTGTTCGTAGAACGTCACACGGCGCGGCGGCACGGGCGCAGCAAACACCGGATCGCCGGACATATCGCAGTCGGTCCAGTCCGGCTCGAAGCTGTCGCGCTGCATGGTGGACAGGTAGACCGGGTGCGCTGCCTCGATGCGGAAGCTCTTCACGCGCGGCGAGGCCAGCGAAACGCTGACGTTGTCCTTCTCGGCGCACAGCACCGGCTCGCTTTCATTCGTGATCTGAACCGGCACCGTCTCGGCGCGGGCGTCTTTGGGGGCTTGGGCCATGGTCGGGGCGCTCGCGAATGTCAGACAGGTGAACAGGGAAAGCGCCGCGGCGCGGCACATGCAGTTAGTCCAGAACGGCATAAACATCGCCCGAGTTGGCTTCGTGGGGAAGGCTTGTGATGTAGGCGCGCATGCTCTCGACTGAGACCCACTCGCTCTGGCTGAGCTGTTGGGTTTCACCGAGGGCGGCATTAAAGCGGTAAGGCCCGAGCGCCGCGAGGCGGTCGAGACAGTCGAGGGCGACGTCGCGCTGGATCGTCGTGAATTCGAAAGACAGCGCCGGCAACGGCGCGCTCAGGCCCTTCAGCACATCGGCCTCAAAACCTTCCACGTCGATTTTGACGAAGCGGGGCTGGCCATGCTGACGAATGAGATCGTCGAGCGTCGTCACGTCGACATCGATGGTCCGATCCCATACCTGCCCTTCCCAACCTCCCGCACCGTCGGCGGCGGCAATGAAGGCTCCCGACGCTGTCGTCACAGTCGGGTTGGCGGAATTGACGTGCAGCGATAAGCGGCCGGACTCCGCCCCGCACGCGGCCTCGACAAGCGTTACTTCCGGATCGTCCGCGTAGATCGTGCGGATCACGCGTGCACAATCCGGCTGCGGTTCCAGTCCAATCACCCGCGCGCCCGTCCGCCGAAACGCTCCGATGCGGTCGCCCACGTGGCTACCGATATCGAAGGCCAGATCGCCAGGCCCGAGAAACCGCGCATATAGCGCATCCATCGCCCGGTCGCGCACCGGATCGCCGTAATAGACATCGAGCGAGCGACGCAGGTTCGCCAGCGCAGGATCATCCTTGAGAGACGCGACGCGCGCGTCGATGGTCGTCATGACACCTGTTGCACCGCCCGCACCTCCTTCGGTGGATCGAAATCCTCCGGGATGCCGCATAGTCCCATTCTTTGCATCGCCTTGCCCAGCGCCGGGTTCGCCGTGATCACACCGAACGGTACGGCGAGCAGATAACCCGCCGTCAACGGCAGGCTCCACAGCAGTACCGTCGGCGAGATGACAGCCAGCGCGCCGCAAACGATGACGCCGAACAAAACCTGGGGCCACAGCGCCGAGAATGCCGTGCTCCAGGAAATCCCGTGCGTATCGCGCGACTGGCCGGACCACGTCACCGACTTGCCGAAGATCAGACCGATCATGAAGATGGATGTGCGGATGGTCGAGACAGCACCTTGCAAAAAGGAAAACACGAGCTCAATGGCGGCACTGGCGGTGAACCGCAGCCAGCCGCCATATCGCGCGACACCACCCCTGGTCAGAACGGCGTCCACAAGCCCCGCGATCTTCGGGCTTAAGTACATGACGAAAAAGGCGATATAGAGCCAGATGGCGAAGCTCGTGGGATAGTCCTCGATAGCTCTGGCCTCCCACGCCGCGACGGGCAGCAGGCCGATCATCAGCGTCCAGGCGGGAATACCGAGAAACATCAGGATGGCCCAGACGAGCTGAAACCGGCTCATGGGCAGCAGGCCCGGCAGATCCAGCAATTTGATGTACTGCATGTTGCCCTGGCACCAGCGCACGTCACGCTGAATGAACTCCAGCATCGTCGGCGGGTTCTCTTCCCACGAACCACGCTCCTCCGGCAGCACGCGCACTTCATAACCTGCACGGCGCATCAGCGTCGCCTCGACCTGATCATGCGACAGGACATGCCCGCCGAGCGGCGGCTTTCCGGGCAAAATCGGCAGGTGACATTGCCCCGCGAAGGGCTTGATCCGCACCATCGCGTTATGACCCCAGAATGGCCCGCAATCACCGACCCACCACGCCTGCCCCATGGTGTAGGAGCGCATACCGTGACGCATGCCGAACTGGAAAATCCGGGCGAAGGCGCTGGATGACGGCATGCCGACGACGAGACTTTGCAGGATGCCGAGTTGTGGATGCGCCTGCATGATCCGCACCAGCCGCACGATGGCCTCACCGGACATCAGGCTGTCGGCATCCAGCGGCAGCATCAGTTCGTATTCATTCCCCCAGCGCTCGCAGAAGTCGCGCAGGTTGCCGGCCTTGTAGCCGGTGTTGACCGTGCGGCGGCGATAGATTACCTGATCCGGATCGGAGAGCGTTCGGCGCCAGTCTTCCGCTGCGGCTTCCTCGGCATCGGCCACGACAGGATTGTTCGTGTCGCTGAGGATGAAATAGGCGAACTGCTCCCCCTGCCCGGTGGCATCGACGCTGTCCTTCACGGTCCTCAGACGCAGAAACGCACGAGCCGGATCTTCATTCCGCAATGTCATCAGAATGGCCGTGCGAATCTCAATCGGTGTATCAGCATCGGCAGCACCCGCGAACGGCGCCACCTTGCCGATTGGATTGCGCGCCCCGTGTAGCAACCACAGCCCCACGACCGCGTTCCAGAAACCAAGCACCGTCCAGGGTGAGCCAATGGCGAAAGCGACCAACAGCACCATATCCACCAGGGTCCAGCCGCCGGCCGCGAGCACCCGGCTGATGCCCCATAACAGCAGCAAGTAGGTGATGACGTTAAGCCCAACCATGATCTGCCGGCGGCGGCGCAGCTGCTCCATGGACTGCGTACCCGTCGGCGTAGTAAGCACAGCGCTATCGACGGCGGTCTTCACCGTCGGCGAAAAATCCTGGCGCTCTGTCATGACGGGCGTCCTTGACGACAGCGCAGACCGGCTGTCAGCGGCGGGTTAAAGACTATGACGAGCACGGAAGGCAGTGCAAAGCCTCGCTCGGCCCGGGCGCTATGGTACGTCGCCCGAGGCAAGGCCGAGTTAAGAGATGAAGCCTTGCCCGATCCTGTCGGCGACGAGGTGATGGTGCGCACGCAGTTCAGCGCAGTCAGTCGCGGCACGGAGCGTCTCGTCATGTTCGGTGCGGTGGAACAAAGCGAATGGGAGCGAATGCGTGCCCCTTTGCAGGCCGGCGCTTTTCCATACCCCGTCAAATATGGCTATTGCGCGACCGGCACCGTCGAGGCCGGCCCGGCAGCGCTCCTTGGCCGCAGGATTTTTGCATTGCATCCGCATCAGGATGTTTTCCTGGTCCCGGCCAGCATGGCTGTTCCGATTCCCGACGATGTTCCAGCGCGCCGGGCGACGCTGGCCGCCAACATGGAAACGGCACTCAACGCCATCTGGGATGCGGGATGCGGACCAGCGGACCGGATTGTTATTGTGGGCGGTGGAATCGTCGGTTTGCTTGTCGCCTATCTGGCGCGCCGCCTGCCGGGCACGGACGTGACGCTGGTCGATGTCGATCCGGAACGGAAGAGCCTAGCCGCGTCGCTCGATCTGGCTTTCGCCACCCCCGATCAAAGCCCGACCGACGCCGATGTAGTGATCCATACCAGCGCGACGGGAGCGGGACTTTCGACGGCCATTGCGGCCGCCGGTCAGGAAGCGACGATCATCGAGTTGAGCTGGTACGGCGCGGGCACAGTAGCGGCGCCGCTCGGCGGAGCATTTCACAGTAAGCGGCTGAAACTCGTTTCCTCGCAGGTCGGCCAAATTTCACCATCACGGCGTCCGCGCTGGAGCCATCGCCGCCGCCTTGAAGCCGCCCTGTCGCTGCTGCATGATCCGAGACTGGATGCGTTGATCCCCGACGAGATTCCGTTCGAGGAGGCACCGCGCCACTTGCCCCGCATTCTCGGCCCCGGCGCCAAGGGGCTGGCCCCCATCATCCGATATCCGGATCCACACTGAATAGTCGAAAGGACTTCCATGTACGCCGTCGAGGTGCGCGACCGCATCATGATTGCCCACAGTCTGCCTGACCCGTTCTTCGGTCCGGCGCAAGGCATGCACGGTGCAACGTTTGTCGTCGACGTCGCGTTCTTCCGCGAGACGCTGACGGCTCAAAATGTCGTCGTCGATATCGGCGCCGCTCTGGATGTCCTGAACAAGACGCTGAAACCGCTCGCCTACCAGAACCTGGACACGCTGCCGCAATTCACCGGCAAACTGACGACGACGGAATTCCTCTGCCGGCATATCTTCGACACCATCGCCAAAGCAGCGCGCGACGGTGCCCTTGGTGAGGACGGCAAAGGCCTCGATCGCATCCGTGTCACGTTGCACGAAACCGATCTGGCGCGGGTCTGGTTCGAGGGCCCTGTCCGTGGTTGAGGTCGCATTCGCAATACCGGGTGACATCAAAACTCGCACCGGCGGTTACAGCTATGACCGTGAAGTTCTGACGCGGCTTCTGCATTTCGGCGTTGCGGCGCGTCACCTCCCGCTTCCCGGCGGCTATCCCTCGCCCAGCGCCGAAGATCTGCAAGCGACGGCTGAGGCCTTTGCCTCATTGCCGGACGACACGGTCGTCATCATCGATGGTCTTGCATTTGGGGCAATGCCGCGCGACCTGATTGCCTCCATTCGCCAGCGGATCATCGCGCTCGTGCATCATCCGCTGGGCTATGAATCCGGGCTATCGCCTGAGCGCGCGAAGGCTCTGATTACGTCGGAGCGCGAGGCGTTGACCTTCGCGCGCCGTGTGATCGTGACGAGCCCGCTGACGAAGCGGCTGCTGATCGACGAGTTCGATGTCCCATCTGGTTCGATCACCGTCGCCGTGCCGGGCACAACTCCTGCGACGCGGGTGCAAGGTAACGGCAATTCGCTCCATCTGCTGTCGATCGGTTCTGTTTCTCCGCGCAAAGGCTTCGAATATCTGGTCGAAGCTTTGGCTCCTCTGCAGGATCGCGACTGGACACTGACCATCGCGGGTTCGCTGAAGCGGGATCCGGACGCAGCGCGCAAACTCAAAGCCGCTATCGCGCAACGAGAGCTCGGCGCACGGATCAAGCTGCCGGGAGAACTGGGCGCGCAGACCCTCGCCAAGCTCTACGCATCCGCTGACGTGTTCGTCTTGCCCTCGCTGTTCGAAGGCTACGGCATGGTGCTTGCGGAAGCCATGGTACGCGGGCTTCCTATCGTCTGCACAACGGGCGGCGCTGCGGCCGAAACCGTGCCGGATGCTGCCGCGTTGAAAGTTCCACCGGGCGAAGCCAAACCGTTGACCGAAGCCCTCGATCAAATCATCACCGACGCTTCCCTCCGGCAGAAGATGTCGGACGCGGCATGGAAGGCCGGACAGCGTCTGCCCGACTGGCGCGATACTGCCCTGTATACGATCGCCGTCATCCGCGAGGTCGCCAAATGAGCGGATTTTCTGCCGATTGGCTGGCCCTCCGCGACCCGGCTGACCACGCGTCCGTGAGCCTCCAGGTTCGGGATCCGTGCGCGAAGGCGTTTGCAGGTCGGGATTCGTTGCAGATCGTCGATCTCGGTTCCGGCACCGGCTCCAATCTGCGCAATCTCTCGCGTGTGCTCGGGCCTCGCCAGCATTGGACCCTGGTCGATTACGATACGCGACTACTGGAGGTCGCCCGCGCGCGTCAGCCCGAGGCTGCGGCGGAGACGGTCGAGTACCGGCAAGCTGATCTCTCGACTGGAGACTTCGCATCGGTTATCGGACGCGCCGGTCTTGTCACCGCGTCCGCGCTGTTCGATCTCGTTTCGCCGGTTATCATTGAGCGTCTGGCAGCTGACATTTCGGCAACGGGTGCAGCGTTCTACACTGTGCTGACATACGACGGCGTCGCGAGCTGGATGCCCAAGCATCCCGCGGACACTGAGATGCGCGATGCCTTCAATCGGCATCAGCACTCCGATAAGGGCTTTGGACCAGCCGCGGGTCCGGATGCCACCGACGTTCTCGCTGCGGCCTTTGAGCGGCAGGGTTATCGCGTCCAACGCGGCAAGAGCCCGTGGTTTCTCGATGAAACTTTCACCGCATTACGCCATGAGGTCGATCGCGGGTGGGCCGGCGCCGCAGCAGAATCGGGTGTGGATCAGTCAACCGTCGACGCCTGGCTCAAGCATCGTCTGACGGCGGAAAACGCCATCACGATCATCGGCCACGAGGATCTCCTGGCACTGCCGCCAAACCTCTAGAGCATTCCTCCTATTGGGCCGCTCTGTTGTCATCCCGGAATTTCGCGTGAGCGAAATATCCGGGACCCAGGTGAAATATCCGTCGCCCCTGGGTCCCGGCTCTCCGCTTTGCTCCGGCCGGGATGACAGACGGACGGTGCGATTTGAATCGGAAAGGCTAAAATCGTCAGCGCGGCCGTCCCGTCAGCATCCGCCGCAGTACGTTATCGCCGCGCCCGAAATGGTGATAGAGCGCCATCCCGGCATGAGCGGCGATGAGACCGAGCAGCACAAACGCCAACGTGGCGTGAATGGCTAACACGCGATTGGCTGCGGATTCATCGGGCGCGACGAGCGCTGGCAGCGAGAACCAGCCGAAGATGTCGAGCGCTGGATAGTAGGAAACGCCGATCCAGCCGAGGATTGGCATCGCCAGGATCACCGCGTAGAGCGCGAAATGCACGACAGTCGAGCCAAATCGCTGCCACGGCTCGAGCGTCGGCTCCGGTTTCGGCGCACCGTTCCAGAGCCGATAGATGATCCGCAATACGATGATCCACAGCAGCGTGAACCCGGCCAGCTTGTGCAGGCTGTAGAGATTGTTCGTCGTATCATCCCAGATATTCAGCGTGTTGCCGCGATAAGTCATCGCGAGCCCGACTGGGATCAAGACGGCGACAAACCCAACCGTCAGCCAGTGCAAAGTGCGCGCAACGGGGCTGTAGACTTCCACGGGCGCTGAGCGTTCGGATACCTTCTCTGTCATTCCGGTCTCCCGTCATGGCTTCTGAGGTCACAATCGAACAGAACGTCACCATCTGCGAGCAGATGGACGCGGGTCTTAGGCCGCCGCGCCGATGTGAGACTCGTGATCGGCGCCAAGTCCAGGCCGGTCTGGCCTGATCCAATAATCATCGGTGCAACGAGAACATGCAGCCGGTCCACCACATCGGCATCGATAAAGTGCGAAACGGTGCGCGCACCGCCCTCAATCAGCAACCGCTTCAATCCGCACTCAAACAGGGTGGCGACAATGGCACCAGGTGCAATGAACTGATCGGTCGTGGGCAGACGGATAACATCGACACCTGAAGGAGCTGGCGCATCGCAGGTGCGTATGACGATGCGCCGTGTCCCGTCGTCCATCAGACATCGCGGCCCGATGGGCAATCGTCCGCCCGGATCAATCACAACCCGCGCCGGATGCCGTCCGGCGACACGACGCACATTCAACATCGGATCGTCGGCCAGCACCGTGCCTATGCCAACGACAACAGCGTCGACACTCGCCCTCAGCCGGTGCAGGTGATCGAGTGCGGCGCCTCGGTTGATCCATCGGCTCTCGCCAGTGGGCGTGGCAACACGTCCGTCCAGCGACTGCCCGAGTTGCGCCACAACAAACGGGCAATCCGGACTGGCCACCCGGATCGGATGGCAAGGGTCTAGGTCTGGCAAGGCTGGCGCTTCTCCCGGACACTCTTGGTCTGAAGCAAGCTGGCTGGCGCGCGACATTTTATCAACCGCTCGGTTCTGCAGCTCTCACTCTCAGGACGTGCTTTGCACAGTCTTCGGTACAATTCGATAATGCTGTCACCGTTCCAAGGGCAAGATGCTATGCAAATCTTTCCCTACTATGGCCGACATGCATTCCTAGCATTTCCCCGCAATGCAAAACGATGACGACAGAAAATCTCCCGATGTTCTCGCGCGGTCGCTCCCACCGGACGCCTCTGCGGTCGAACGCGTGAGTTTACCCGCCACACGGTCTACTGCGGCCAATTGGCCGTTGCTGCCGGTGGCTGCCCTGCTGACGTTGTCCTGGATGGCGTTCTGCTGGCCCTGGCTCAGCGGAGCCGTGACCATCCCCTGGGACGCCAAGGCTCACTTCCTGCCGCAGATCCAGTTCCTGGCCGCGAGCCTTGCCAGGGGAGAGCTGCCGTTCTGGACGCCGAATGTGTTCGCGGGGCATCCGCAGATTGCCGATCCGCAGTCGATGATGTTCTCCCCGCCGATCCTGTTGTTGGCCTTGCTCGACCCAGCGCCCAGTCTTTGGAGCACGGACACGACGGTGCTCCTGGTGGTCCTGCTCGGCGGCATCGGCGTGCTGTTGCTGGGCCGCGATTGGGGCTGGCATTGGGCAGGTGCGCTGGTGGCGGCCATCGCGTTCCAGTACGGCGGGTCGATGGCGTGGCGCATCCAGCACTTCGGCCAGGTGATGAGCCTGTGCTACCTGCCATTCGCACTGTTCTTCCTGGGACGTGCGCTGGACAGATCATCGAGCGCCTATGGCGCTGCTGCCGGGCTGACAGCAGCCTTCATCGTTCTCGGCCGTGATCAGGTCGGGCTTCTGTGCCTCTATCTGCTGGCCGGATACGTCATCTGGTACTGGCTGACTGCCCCATCGAAGAAGTCGGCCATCGTAAACAGCCTGAAGCCGCTCATGGCTGGCGGTGCGGTCGGCCTCGCGATTGTCGTTATCCCGATCATCCTCACCCTGCTGCTGGCGACGGAATCCAATCGGCCATCCATTGACTTCATCGGCGCCGGGCGCGGATCGCTGCACCCCGCGCTGCTCGTGACCAGCACCGTGCCCCACATCTTCGGCGCTGCCGGTCCGATGGAGAAGTACTGGGGACCGCCAAGCTTCACGTGGACCGGCACCGATCTGTTCATCGCGCAGAACGTAGGGCAACTGTATCTCGGAATGATTCCGTTGTTCCTACTCGTGATCGGGCTGGTGCGCGGGGTGTTCTGGGATCGCGAGATCCGGTTCGTAACATTCTCAGCCATCTTCGCGCTGCTCTATGCGCTCGGATGGTACACGCCCGTCTTCCGCCTGATGTATGAGGCACTCCCTGGCGTCGATCTCTACCGGCGGCCGGCCGACGCAACCTTCCTTCTCGGGGCGATGGGCGCGCTGCTGGCCGGATACGTCATGCATCGCATGATGACCAAAACCCTGTCCCCTCCTTCGCTTCTGCAACGGGCATCGATGGTCGGACTGATCGCCGTTCCGTTTGTGCTCTGTCTGGTCTTCGCCCAGCGCCTCGATCGCATGGATATGGCCATCGATCCGCTCCTGCTCGGGTTGGCGTCAGTCGCAGCCAGCGGAGTCGCGTTCTTGATCGCGTTACGCTTGAAACCAGTTCAGCCAGCGTTGGCTGCGGGCATCATTGTCGTCGCGCTGACGGCGGACCTCGCCATCAACAACGGTCCCAATGGGGCGACCGCATTGCCTCCATCGGACATCGCGATGCTGGAACCGGACACAGATAACGAGGTGGTCTGGCTCCTCAAGGAGCGACTGGCCAAGGCGCAGGACCCTGTACGGCGTGACCGTGTGGAACTGGCAGGCCTCGGCTTCCATTGGCCGAACGCCAGTCTCACCCACGGCTTCGATAACACCCTGGGTTACAATCCAGTCCGGCTCGACCTCTATACGAAAGCAACTGGCGCGGGCGATACGGTCGGCCTGCCGGATCAGCGCAAGTTCACGCCGCTGTTTCCGTCATACCGATCGACGCTCGCGGATCTGCTCGGGCTCCGGTTCATCGCGTCCGGCGTGCCGATCGAGAAGATCGACCATAACATCAAGCCGGGCGACCTGACGCTGCTCGCCCATACCGCCGACGGCTACGTCTACGAAAATCCCCGCGCCCTGCCGCGTGTGCTGTTTGCCAACCACGCCGTGAAAGCCGATTTCGATCAACTCCTGGCTGACGGCAACTGGCCGGATGTCGACCTCAAAACCACAGTCGTGCTCGATACCGATCCCCCTGCCGAAGAGATGGCGCCCGGCACCGTCCAACTCCGCAGTTACACAAACACCGAAGTCGTGATCGAAGCGGACAGCGCGGACGGCGGTTGGGTGGTGCTGCTCGATGCCTGGCACCCGTGGTGGTCCGTCGAGGTGGACGGTTATACCGACCAAATTCAACGGGCCAACGTCCTGTTTCGGGCCGTGGAGGTGCCGCCTGGAACTCATACGGTAAGGTTCGTGTTCCGCCCATTCTGGGGGGCGTTCCATCAGCTTTGGAAGTCCCCCTAACCACTTGAGCACTAATCTGGTCTATTTTTTTTCTAACCTCTGCTTAGCTCCTGCCCGGCCCATGCAGCTCATCTCGGTTCATCTTCGCGCACTCGGTCTGCTCGCCTCCGAGCGCTGGCTAACGACCTGGCTGGTTCTGGCCAATATCGCGATTGCGATCGTTGCGCTCGCCGAGCCGATTCTTTTTGGCCGGGTGGTCGATGCTCTCGCCCGAAGCCAGCCCGCCTATTCCCTGATCATGCTGTGGGCTGTGCTCGGTCTGTTCGGCATCGTCGCCGGTGTCATCGTCGCGGTCGCTGCCGACCGACTGGCACATCGCCAACGCCTCGCAGCCATGAGCCGGGCCTTCGAACGCACACTGACACTGCCCATCAGCTACCTGTCCGAACGTGGCACGGGTGCGACGGTCCGCACCATCCTAGCTGGGACGGACGCCCTATTCGCGACCTGGTTGACGTTCGTACGAGAACAGCTCGCAGCCGTCGTCAGCATCCTGTTCCTGATCCCGACCGCGATTGCAATGAACTGGCGGCTGGCGAGCCTGCTGGCCCTGCTCGCGGTCGTCTACACGATCTTGAACGTTTTAGTTGTGTATCGCACCTCCGATGGCCAAGCTGCGGTCGAGCGCTACTACATCGACGTGTTTGGTCGCGTCGGCGACGTTATCGGCAACGTCCCGGTGGTTCAGAGCTACGCGCGGCTGGCGGCCGAGACGTCCGCCCTGCGTGGCATGATGAGCCAGCTTCTGGCAGCACAATATCCCGTTCTCACGTGGTGGGGCCTTCTGACCGTCCTCACCCGTGCTGCCTCGACGATCACCATGGTTGCGGTGTTCGCAGTCGGCGCTTGGCTGGCCGGCCGCGGCGAAGTCACTGTCGGCGAGATCGTCAGTTTCGTTGCCTTCGCCGGATTGTTGATCGGCAAGCTCGATCAGCTCTCGGGCTTTGTGGCGCGGATGTTCATGCAGGCCCCGACGTTGCAATCGTTCTTCAATCTGATTGATACAACCGCAGCCATCATCGAGAACCCCGACGCCAAACCGCTCCAGAACGTCAAGGGCCATGTGGCCTACGAGGACGTCACGTTCCGTTATGGCGTCGGCCAGCTAGGCGTGTTCGATCTCAACTTCGAGGCAGAACCCGGCCAGACCATCGCCCTTGTCGGCCCCACAGGTTCGGGGAAGACAACAACGCTCGCGATCCTGCAGAGGTTGCGCGATCCGGAATCGGGCTGCATTCGCGTCGATGGTCATGACATCCGCGATGTCACACTCAACTCGCTGCGCCACTCCATTGCCGTCGTGTTCCAGGACGCTGGCCTGTTCAATCGCAGCGTTGCCGAGAACATTCGCGCCGGTCGGCCCGACGCAACCGATGCGGACGTGGAACGAGCCGCGCGTTTGGCCGAGGCGCATGAATTCATCAAGCGCAAGCCAGGCGGCTATGAGTTCGTGGCCGGCGAGCGCGGCGCGTCTCTGTCAGGCGGTGAGCGGCAGCGCATTGCCATCGCCCGCGCAATTCTGAAAGACGCGCCGATCCTTATCCTCGACGAGGCAACAAGCGCGCTCGACACCGAGACCGAAGGCAAAATCAAACGCGCGCTCGACGCGCTGCGCAAAGACCGCACCACATTCATCATCGCACATCGGCTGTCGACGGTCGCCAACGCCGACCTGATTCTGGTCTTCGATCAGGGGCAAATCATTGAACGCGGGACGTTCAAAGCTCTGGTAAAGCAAGGTGGACTGTTCTCCCGCCTTGTCGCCGAGGGCGACTTCACCGAACCCAGCGAACTCGAAACACCGACAGAGGGCAACGTACCGGTCACAGCTTGACCCGTACTGCCAAACCTTTTTGCGCTCTCTTACGTTCTCGTAAGCGCTTACGAGAACGTGTGCCTTGCGCGCCCAAATCTACCGCACCATCCGTGCAACCATTACCCGCATGAATTAGTCGAAAGCGGGCATTATGCGCGCCATTTTTCTATTTCCTTCCGACAGACCAAACATCGGTATTGGAGAACAAATGAAATAGATTTCATAGCGTAAGCGTTTACGAGATCGTGGCTGTCAACACTCACATTTCCAGTATTTTCGTTGCCCGACAACACGCAACGATTACTCGCCCGAATTTCACGCAAATAAGTTCTACGACGTTTTTCCAATTCAAACGCGCTTGACAGTGCGGCGCAAATATCGGTCAAATGGTCATACCAAACCGACGCCAGAACGTCGGCATAAAGAATAAAGACCAAAGGGAACGCGCGAGGAGATCAGCTTGCCGCTCGAACCAATCGAGCCGCGTCGGCTTTATCGGCGCATTGCCGATCAGATACGCCTGCTCATTGAGCAAAGCGAGTACCCGGTTGGAAGCAGGCTTCCGGCGGAACGTGAACTCGCCGCTCAACTTGGCGTATCGCGGCCTACGCTGCGCGAGGCACTCATCGCGCTTGAGGTCGAAGGCCGGCTGAGGATACGCGTGGGTTCGGGGGTTTACGTCATCGCACCCGAGCCAGCGCCGACAATTCTGAACTCAGCGATGCTCGAAGGCCCCTTCGAAATCCTGCAAGCCAGAGCCTTCGTGGAAAGTGCCGTTGCTGAAGAAGCGGCGCGTCACGCCACACCTGAACATATTGAGCGGCTTGATACTATTTTGGCGGAAGCTGCAGACTTGAACGTGCACAGCGACGAAACATTTGGAGCTGATCGTCGTTTTCATACCGCAATCGCCGAGACGCTCGGCAATGCCGTCATCGTCCGATGCGTTGGTGAAATGTTTGACCTCCGCGTCAATCCCTATTTCGACCGGCTAGCCAGCCACACGCTGGACGACAACGCTTGGCATTCCGCCATCGAAGAACACACCACAATCCGCAATGCGATCGCTGATCGCGATCCGCACCGTGCACGCGCAGCGATGCGTGAGCATCTGAAGCGCTCCCACCAGCGCTTCGCTAGGGATTTCGGCGAACAGACCGCAACCGAACATCCCGCCGAAACTCCAATGGGAGGATGGAAAGCAACTGCGTGAATTCATGCCAAACCTAAACTCAAAACACTAATTCGAGGAGGAAACTGCATGAGTAAGCTCAAGCTGACACGACGTAAATTCGTCGCCACCAGCGCTGCTGCTTCAGCAGCTCTGTTCGCGGCACCCTACGTGAGAACGGCCCACGCTGCGGGCAAAATCTCGGTCGGATTCTGGGATCACTGGGT
>JAEYYQ010000297.1 GCA_023428365.1 Pseudomonadota bacterium
GCATTGCCCGCTGACGCCGGAAACGCGCGGCTTGATAGGTGCACGCGAACTGGCCCGGATGAAAAAGGGCGCTGTTCTTATCAATACGTCCCGCGGTGGTGTGGTCGATGAACCGGCTCTCGCCGACGCGCTGCGCTCGGGCCATCTCGCGGGTGCCGCTGTCGATGTGTTCTCCGCCGAGCCGATCGACAAGGCGACGGGTGCGATATTCCGTGATGTGCCGAATGTGATCCTGACACCGCACGTCGCGGGCGTGACGCTGGAAGCCAATATGCGCGTCAGCACGACGACGGTGGAGAATGTCCGGCGCGAGTTGAGGGCGCTGCAATCATGACCGGACCGGCGACCCTCACACAAACTGCACTGGAAGACGTGATTACGGCGGCGCTGGTCGCATCGCGCACCAGCGAAGCGAATGCCCGTTCGGTGGCGCGCGCCCTCGCGCAAGCCGAAATCGACGGGCAGAAGGGGCATGGCTTGAGCCGCGTCGCCAGCTACGCTGCGCAGGCGAAGGCAGGAAAAGTCGATGGCCACGCCGCGCCCGATGTGCGGCAGACCCGCCCCGGCAGTTTGCTGATCGACGTACGCAATGGCTTTGCGTATCCCGCACTTGACGCTGCAATCACACGGTTGCCGGACCTTGCAGCCGCATGCGGACTGGCGGCGGCGGGCTTCGTGCGATCACATCATTTTGGTGTTGCAGGGCGTGCCGTGGAGCGGCTGGCGGAGAGGGGGCTGGTTGCGCTCGTGCTCGGAAACACACCGCACGCGATGGCGTCCTGGGGCGGGCGTCGCCCGGTATTCGGCACCAATCCGATCGCGTTTGCTGCGCCGCGCCGTAATGCGCCGCCTGTGGTTGTCGATCTCGCGTTGAGCCAGGTTGCCCGCGGTAAGATCATGGTGGCGGCGCAAAAGGGTGAGCCAATCCCCGAAGGCTGGGCGTTTGATGAGAGCGGTGCTCCGACGACGGATTCCAAGGCGGCTCTGAAAGGCACGCTGACACCGCTCGGTGGCGCGAAAGGTGCCGCGTTGGCCTTCATGGTGGAAGTGATGGCGGTGGCTCTGACGGGCGCTAATTACGCGTTCGAAGCCACGTCATTCTTCGACGACAAAGGCGCACCGCCCGGCGTCGGGCAATTCCTGCTCGCGATAGATCCGGGTGCGTTTGGCGGCGCGGATGCCTTCCTCGACCGTTTCGCGGTGCTGGCGGAGGCGATTGAAACGGATGATGGCGCACGTTTGCCGGGCATGCGTCGCTTGGCATTGCGGGAGGCGGCTGCCCGCGACGGCGTGAAAGTGGATGCTGCGCTGCTGGAGCAGGCGAAGGCGCTGGCCGCCGGTTAGCCCTGCACTCACTGCATCAGCTTCTTGACCTCGTCGTAGGAGCTGACCTTGTGCACTTTGCCGCTCCGGATGAAATACAGCCATTCCAGCTTGTCGCTCGTGGCGATAGCCTCCGGTGTGACGGCTTCCAGTTCGTTGGAGAGCTGAGCGCGAAACGTCGGCACCACATCGTCGATCAGTTCCGGCGGCGCGTCGGCCCAGGCTTCGGGTGGCGGCAGGCGGCTGGCCGCAACCTCGTCGAAGACCACGGCATTGAGTGCCGACGGCGGAAGCTGCCGCTGCAGGACATACTCGGAAATCGCCTCGACAAAGCCAACTTGCACCAGGCCAGAACAGATGAACGAGTTCGGTGGCTTCCAATCGCGCTCGCGGAAGGCTTCGACAGTCTCCTGCTGGCCTTCAATCGATTTCTGGATGCCAAACCAGATGTCGCGTGCGATGCGGACGATCGCCCAGTAATTGTACTCCGCCTTGATGTTCTCCAGCAGCAGTCCGCGCACCCGCGCTTGCTTGGAGGGGTCGAACCAGTCCTGCCGCAACCGCTTGATGGCGACAGACGTGTTCTCGTCTTCGACATACGCCTTGAAGTTCGCGAGATCGACGCCGCCACCGGCTGCTTCGATCACGAATGTGCTGCCGTATCCCTGATCGTGCGACGGCCCGGTAAAGACCATGGCGGTGTGCGAAAACGGAGAACTGGTCGCCCAGCGGATGAGATAGGAGGCCGGGTCCCATTCGCGCCGCGTCAATACAACATCCGCCCGCTGCAGATGGTCACCAGCCAGGAAGTCCTCGACGGTTTTGGGCCAGACGTCATCGGCGACGCGTGCCGCTTTCGCCGTCGTGCTCGACCCGTTGGAACCGGGCGACGTCAGCGAGGCGGCGTGCTCATAGCCGGCGCCGAGTGCGAGCGTCGCGCAGACGATGGCGACCATCAGCTTTTTCATGGAACGAACCCCTCCCGCCTCAGTCATCCCCGACAAATACGTAAATTCAGCGACAAAGGCCAATTCGAGTCACATCTGCAACTTTTGTTCGCTGCCGGTATCCGGTCGACCATCTTCGTCGCGGATGCGCAACACTATGGAGCGTGGTAGTCCACAGCGAAAGAGATGCTGCAACGGACTGCCGGTGGCGCGGCGTTCACGTCGTGATTTCAGGGAGTTGACGAGAATGACAGAGATGTATGCAGGCTATAAGGCGCTCAAGTTTGCCCGGCCGAAGCCGCGCGTTCTCGAAGTCATCCTGTCCAATCCCGGCAAACTCAATGCCCTGACCGATGTCGGTCATCGCGAACTCGCCGACGTGTGGCGCGATATCGACCGCGACCCTGAGACGTCTGTCGTGCTGTTGCGCGGTGAAGGCGGCGTGTTCAGCGCCGGCGGCGACTTCGGGATGATCAAGCAGATGGCCGACGATTGGGCCATCCGTTCCCGGATCTGGAAGGAGGCGAGCGA
>JAEYYQ010000341.1 GCA_023428365.1 Pseudomonadota bacterium
GTTGTAATGAACGGCATCCGAGCCTCCTCAGATGATTGAGCGACGCGAAGCGATGCCACCGTCGACGGTGAAGATCGTACCTGTCGTGTAGCCCGAGCGGAAGGACGCGAGGAATGTAATCAGGTCCGTGATCTCATGAAGGTGCGCCGGGCGGCCGAGCGGATAGCGGGCCTCCAGTTCCTGATAACGGCCGGAATCACCGAGCGTCGATTGCGCCCGCTTTTTGAGCATATTGTAGATGCGGTCGGTATTGACCGGCCCTGGATTGACGCCGACGACGCGGATGTTGTCATCGAGGCTGTGTCCGCCGAGAGCCCGGGTGAACGCCATCAGGCTGGCGTTTCCGGTCGTGCCCGCGATGTACTGCGGATCGAACACTTCGCCACCGTTGCCGATGTTGTTGATGATGATGCCACCACCATTCGCCTTCATACGCGGATAGATCAGGCGACACAGGTTGATATAGCCGAAAACCTTCAGCTCCCAACCTTCGCGCCAGCGCTTTTCGTCAATATCGAACAAATTTCCGCTCGGAATCACACCGGCGTTGTTGACGAGAATGTCGATGTTTCCGCAGCGCTCAACCAGAGTTTCGCAGGTGCCTGGCTGGGTGATGTCGAGCGGATGCAGCTCGACGTTCACGTCGGAAATCTCAGCAATTTCCTTCTTGATGCGCTCCAGATTTTCGGCGTTGCGCGCGGTGAGGTGCAAATTGACACCTTCTTCCGCGAACGATCTGGCGACGCCTTCGCCGATGCCCTGAGAGGCGCCCGTCACCAGCGCCGTGTTTCCTTTGAGACGAAGATCCCTCTTCAGCAATCCTTTGCTGGTGTTGTCATGTTTCGAAGCGCCGTCAGCAGGCGCTAAAAAAGCTGCAGGGGTTCGTTGATGCCACGCGCCTCTTCGACGGCTTGCGGCAGCAGGGCGCAGAATTCCTCAACCCAGTTTTCAGGCACCGACACGCTCACCTTGATGAAGCGATCGCCGAACGCCTTGGTGTGATAGCTGCCCTGGCGAACCAGGATGTTATGCTTGGCCATGACCGCGCAGATCGCTTCCGGACGGACGCCTGCCTTTTCGGTTTCGATCACGAGGAAATTGCCGTTCGAAGGGAACACCGGCATTTCGAGACCGGGGATGGAAAGGGCTGCATCGCGCACCATCGCCTGATTGCGGCGCTGCGACTCCAGCACGCCCGGGAACCACTTTTGCTTCACCTCAAGCCCGGCAATCGCACCGCGCTGGGCGACGACGTTGGATCCGAGATTGTTCGGTGGCGCGTTGGTGAGTTGGCCCATGAGTTCGGGATTGGCGATAATGGCGCCAACGCGTAGGCCAGCGAACCCGAGCCACTTCGAGAAGCTCCACACCGTAATGGTGCGCTCGGGATAGTACGCCGCCGCGAGCGTGTGATCGTAGGCGAAATCGCGATACGTGCAGTCGTGGATCAGGTACGCCCCGGCTTTGCGCGCGATATCCGTGATCGCGATGATTTCGTCCTTTGTGCACACGGTTCCGAGCGGATTGTTCGGATCGACGATGTAAATGACTTTTGTCTTCGGTGTTACGGCAGCCGCCAGACGTTCCGGGTTCAGACGATATCCGTACTCGGTGCCATAGATTGGGATCTGTACGACATCGGCGCCAACCGCGCGGGCAAATGACATCGGCCACGCCCAGGTCGGATCGGTGGTCAGGAATTCATCGCCAGGACCGCACAGCGTCCGGCACACGTGATAAAGCCCGGCCACCGCGCCGTCGGTGATGACCGGCACCATGCCTTCCAGGCCGAGATCGGCAGCAACCAGCGCACGCAGCTTCTCGAAGCCGAGAGGGGGGGCGTAAGCGTGGAACTCCTCATCATCGATGCACTGGATCATGGCTGCGCGGACATCCGGATGAACCGGGTAGTGATTGGTGTTCTGCCCCAGCCAGCGGAGACCCGGGGTATTAACGAGCCGATCGAAGTGTTGATTGCGCTTTTCGAAATCCTGCATCTGCCCCACCGGCTGGTTGAATGCCAAAATCATCATCTTGGTATGCCTAAAACATGATCTTGCATACCATCGAACTGCTGTCTAGGCTGCGCAGCACGTTGAGGAGAGGGTTATGGCAAGCCGAGGAGGAAACATCGGATGACGACATCGCAACGTACACGCCGTCACGTTTTGAAAGGGGCTACACTGCTTTCGGTCATGGCGGCAGCCGCGATTCTCGCGCCGCACGCCGTCAGCGCTCAGAGTTTTCCGTCAGAGCCGATTACGCTGGTCGTGAACTGGCCTGCGGGTGGTGGCATGGATCGCGCCGGACGTCTGGTCGCTGAACATGCGAAGAAGCGGGTGAATGTGCCGATCACGGTGATCAACGTGGACGGTGCAGGCGGTTCGACGGGCGTTCGTCATACCGCGGATGCAAAGCCGGATGGTTATACCGTTGGCATTCTCGGGGCGAGCCTTGTTGCCAGCCAGTATATCAATCCCAACGCCAACGCGATCGATGACGTCGACTATCTCGCGTTTTTTGGTCCCGATCCGGCAGCTTTGGAAGTCCGTGCCGACACCGGCATTACCTCGATCAAGGACTTCATCGAGAAAGCCAAGGCGGGCGGTATCAAGAATGGCAACGATGCGCCCGGTGGCGTCTCGCACATCGCTGCGGCACTGCTTGAATCGAAGCTTGGCGTGAAGATTTCCAAGATCCCCTACAAGGGGTATGCGCCGACCGTTGCTGCGATCACTTCAGGTGAAGTCAACACCGCCACACTGCCGGTTCACCAGCTCGTCGATCAGCACAAAGCCGGCTCGGTAAAAATTCTCGGTGTGATGGCCGAGGATCGTCATTTCATGACGCCGGACGTGCCGACGTTCAAGGAGCTTGGTTTCCCGCTGATCGCCGGTGATTGGCGGGCAATTTATATGCCGAAAGGTGTGCCGGCCGAGCGCAAGGCGTTCCTGGAGAAGCTGTTCATGGACACCATGAACGACCCTGAATTCCAGGAAGCAGCCAAGAAGATCGGCTTCGTGATCACTCCGAAGAATTCGGCTGACACGCTGGCTTTCGTGAAAGAGGACGATAAGAACCTCTATCCGATCCTTGATGAAGCCGGGCTCGTAAAGGCGCGGAAGAAAAACTAAGCGCTGAAAACGACAACACGAATGAGGTGGAGGCGCGGTGAACCCGCGACCTCCGCTCGATGCAAGGGGGCGAAATGGACCAGTCCGGCGCCGAATACGATCCAAAAACGGACCCGCGGAACCGACTGGCCGCCGGGGCCTTTATCGCGCTCTGGGCGGCAGCCGGCTGGTATTCGGTTCTAACGAACAATCAAATCGTCGGCGTGGATTTCGGTGCCGATCCTGGGCCGGGATTGCTGCCCGCAATCGTTTTGACGATCCTGACCGGAGGCAGCCTCATTCTGCTTGGCGCAGGTCTTTACGGGCTAAAGGCGTGGCGGGCTCCATCGATCGCATGGGGGCGTATTGCCCGTCAGATCGTCATGCCGTTGCTGCTTGCGGTAGGTCTTGTCGCCTACATCCCCATCATCCACCTGCTTGGGTTCATTGCGGGTAATGCGGTGTTCGCCGCCGCATGGATGTTGCTTTTCGGGATAGGTGAGGTGCGCAGCGATCCTCGTCGGGCCCTGACGCAGATCGCGCTCGGGACGCTGATCGGCGTCGGCCTCATCTACTACGTCTTCATCTATTGGATCGGCGTTCCGCTGCGTTGAAGACGCGGCGTGGCAACCGATAAAGGCATCGCAATGTACACTGACTTCGCCTGGCAGATGTGGGGGGTGATGACCGACCCGCATCTTCTCGTGCTCAGCGTCATCGGGGTTTTGCTCGGTATCATTTTCGGCTGTTTGCCGGGCATCAGCTCCACGATGGCGCTGGCGATCCTGCTGCCAGTGACCTACGCGCTGACGCCAGAAGGCGCGATGGTGTTTCTGATGTCGGTGTTTGCCGCCACGGTTTACGGGGGGTCGATCTCGGCCATCATGATCAATATTCCTGGCACGCCCGGCGCGATCGTCACGCAGCTCGAAGGCTACCCCATGGCGCGTAAGGGCAAGGCCGGAGAGGCCATGTTCTACTCGCTTTATTCGTCAACGATTGGTGGTTTCATCGGCCTTGCCGTTTTGATGCTGGTCGCACCGTTGGTGGCGCAGGCCGCGATGCAGTTCCGCAGCCCCGAGTTCGCGATGGTGACCGTGCTCGGATTGACGATGCTGGCCTACTCGACGCCGGGCTCGACATTCCGCGGTGTGCTGAGCGGAGCGATCGGCCTGATGTGCGGCATGGTCGGCTTCGATGCGCTGACCGACGTCCCCCGCTTCACATACGGATCGGGTGCGCTTCTCAATGGCGTGGAGCTGGTTCCCGTCACCATCGGCCTGTTCGGTTTGGCCGAGGTGATGCGCAATATCGACGGAGCATCGGCGATACAGCGCGTGTCGACCAGTCTCGGCCGGTTGTGGCCATCGCGTGAAGATATCCGCCGGGTCACAGGATCGATCCTGCGCGGATCGGCGATCGGTATTGGGGTCGGTGCTATTCCAGCGGCGGGCTCAGCCATTGCCGTGGCGGTATCCTATGCGCAGGAACAGCGACTGTCGAAGCGCTCCAAGGAATTCGGAACTGGCGTGCCTGAAGGCATTGCCGGGCCGGAAGCTGCCAACAACGCCTGCATCGGTGGTGCTCTGATTCCGATGATGACCCTGGGCATTCCCGGTGACACGATGACAGCGGTGCTGATGGGCGCCTTGCTCATTCACGGCCTGCGTCCGGGACCGTTGCTGTTTGAAGAGCACACGGGTTATGTGGCCGCAGTCTATGTTTCGCTGTTCATCGGTACGTTGCTGACGTTCGTCTTCGGCATGATATTGATGCGGCAGTTCGTTCGTCTGCTGCAGGCGCCAAGTCATATCCTGCTCGTGTTGATCATGTTGCTGTGCATCGTCGGCGCCTTCGCCATGCGCAACAACATGACCGACGTGTATGTCATGATCGCGTTCGGCGTGATCGGCTACATCATGGCCGCGTTGGAGATCCCGGTGGCGCCGTTAGCCTTCGGTTTGATCCTCGGGCCTTTGCTGGAAGAAAATCTCCGCCGCTCGCTCATCGTCAGTGATGGAAGCTGGATGATTTTCGTAGAACGACCGATCGCGTGCACAATGCTCTTGCTCTCAGTGCTTGCACTTGCGTATCCGATGTTTGCTCCGGCGCTGAGACAACTATGGCGGCGTCGGCTCGGTAACCCTGATCAATCGACGTCATGACATCAGTTGCTACAGCTTCACACGCGCGCGATGTCGCGCACAGGTTGGAACAGGAAATCCTCAGGGGACTGAGGTTGCCGGGCGATCGTCTCGATGAGCGCTCGTTGGCCGAACACTTCGGCGTGTCCCGGACACCTGTGCGCGAGGCTCTGCAGTGGCTGTCGGCGAATGGTCTGGTGACGCTGAGAGGCCGTCAAGGAGCCAGCGTCGCCGAGCTGTCGGTTCCGGATTTGCTGGACGCCTTTTATGTCATCGCGGAACTGGAGGGAATGGCGGCACGACAGGCGGCCCGTCGCATTCGGCCTGAGCATCGCGATCGGCTGGAAGAGAGCCATCGGGCCTGTATGGCGAAGGTCGAAGCCAAGGATCATGAGGGCTTCTACGAGGAAAACCTGCACTTCCACGACGTCATCATGGACAGTTGCCAGAACCGCGTTCTGCAGGATCAGATCCGCTCTGTGCGTGCGCTGACTGGTCCGTATCGTCTGTACGTTACGTTTCAGCCTGGCAGGATGGAATCCTCAATTCCAGAGCATCAGGCCATCA
>JAEYYQ010000366.1 GCA_023428365.1 Pseudomonadota bacterium
ACTCGACGGTTGCGACACCGGTGCTGACGCAGCCGCTGGCCCTTGGAGCCGACGTCGTCATGCATTCGGCGACCAAATACCTGAATGGCCACTCGGACGTGATTGCCGGTGCTCTGGCGTTTCGCGCGGCCGACGCTCTGTCTGAGCGGGTTGCTGCGGTACGCGGTCAACTGGGCTGCATTCTCGGGCCGTTCGAGGCAGCTCAGCTTCAGCGGGGCATGCGCACACTGCATCTCCGCGTGCGTGCGCAATGTGATGCGGCGATGTCGATTGCCGAGCATTTCTCGAAGCATCCTCTCGTCCGTGAAGTTCTGTATCCCGGACTGCCGACACATCCCGGCCATGAGATTGCGGCGCGCCAGATGCAGGGCAGGTTCAGCGGCATGCTGTCGATCCGCGTCGCGGGTGATGAGCAGGCCGCCATTGCCACAGCCGCGAACGTTGAGCTGTGGAAGCGCGCGACGTCGCTTGGCGGTGTTGAAAGCCTGATGGAGCATCGTGCAAGCGTCGAAGGGCCGACAACGCCATGTCCTCCGGACTTGCTCCGGCTCTCCGTCGGTATCGAGGCCGTCGATGACCTGATCACGGATATCGAGCAGGCGCTGACCGCTGCGAGTTGAGATTACTGTGCTAGGGTGTGGAAGAATAAAAGCTACGGATACACGGGACGATTATGGGACGAATTACTTCGCTTGAGGAACTGCGCGCGCTGTATCCAGCCGCCCACGAACGGGCGCTGAAGAAGCAGCTTTCGCATATCGATCGGCATTGCCGGCGATTCATCGAGCTGTCGCCGTTCGTGGTGATGTCATCCAGAGGCGCGGATGGCTTGGCGGATGCTTCACCGCGTGGGGACCAGCCGGGCTTCGTTCATGTTCAGGATGAGACCACGCTCGTCATTCCGGATTGGCCGGGTAACAACCGGCTCGACACGCTCTCCAATATCGTCGCCGATCCAGCTATCGGGCTGCTGTTCCTGATTCCCGGTGTGGACGACGTGCTGCGCGTCAACGGTGAAGCGGAACTGCGGACTGACGACGAACTGCGGGCGCTGTTTGAACGCTCGGGCAAGCTGCCGAGGCTTGTCGTGCGTATGGTCGTTCGCGAGGCCTACCTGCATTGTCCGAAGGCATTGATACGGGCCAAGCTATGGGATCCCGCTGCCCAGATCGAGCGCTCTCAGCTGCCATCTTTGCTCGAAATGATTCACGACCAGATCAAAAGCACAGAACCGGCGGAGTCGCAGGCAGATATGGTGGCACGCTTGAAGAAGGTTCTCTACTGATCAGCAGGCCCAAGGGCTTGAGCGTCGCGGGCACATTAGGTGAAGTGTGCCCGCGATCTCAATCCGGTGCGCATTACATGCGTTTCAGGATCGCTTCTGCCGCGCTGCGAAATTCGCTGTAATCGTCGATCACGGCGTCCGGGTTCAGATCGGGCACGGGGATGTGCGTGTAGCCGAACGTTACGCCGATGACCGGGATTTTCGCCGCTTTGGCGGTGCTGATGTCGACGTCGCTATCGCCGACCATGATGGCCCGTTTTGGATTGCCGTTCGCCATCTTGATCGTGTTGAGCAAGTGGTCCGGATGCGGTTTGCAGACCGGGAACGTGTCACGCCCGGCGAGCGCTTTGAAGCGAGGGAGCAGGCCGAGGGCATCTAGCAAGACTCGCGAATGATACTCGCGCTTGTTGGTGCAAACCGCAAGGGTCGCGCCTTCGCTGCCGTAGGCTTCCAGGACGTCGATGAGGCCGTTGAACGGTTTGCTGTCTACGGAGATATTGTCGGCGTAGTACACGAGGAAGTCTTCGAGCAAGGTATCGAGGTCGGCTTCCGTAAACTCCACACCGCGCGTGCGAAGCCCCGCACCGATGATGTGGCGCGCCCCGAAGCTGATTTCCGGCCTCAGAACAGCTGCAGAGACGGGTTCCACGCCTTTTTTGCTCAACACGTGGTTGGCGGCACGGATGAGGTCGGGTGCGGTGTCCACCAACGTTCCGTCAAGATCGAAGACCAGGGTGACATCGCGCATGAGAAATCATTCCAAGGGTTGCAAAAGACGGCGGACAGCCCCGCTCAGGATCACGGCTGTGCTTGCCACACGGCCCGCTCAGACTTAGATCAAACTATCAGCCGGTACGTGCGGTATTGTGACCCCCTCGAAGTTCCCTTTGCATGGAGTTTCCCCGATGGTCAAGCCCGTCATCACGCTTCTGAAGAACAAATGCTACGTTGACGGCCGCTGGGTCGGTGAGCCTGCCCTTCCCGTGACCAATCCGGCAACCGGCGACGAGATCGCCAAAGTGCCGATGACAAGCGCTGAAGACACCCGCGCGGCGATTGCGGCGGCTGACAAGGCCCTGCCGGCGTGGTCGGCGATGCTGGCCAAGGAGCGCGCGAACATCCTGCGCCGCTGGTACAACTTGCAAATCGAGCACGCTGACGAACTGGCGCTGCTGATGACCATGGAGCAGGGCAAGCCGCTGGCCGAGGCCAAGGGCGAAGTGACCTATGCTGCCTCGTTCGTTGAATTTTTCGCCGAGGAAGCCAAGCGCATCAACGGCGAGACGATCCCGACCTTCAAGAAGGATGCCCGGATCGTCTGCATCAAGCAGCCTGTCGGCGTCGTGGCGGC
>JAEYYQ010000398.1 GCA_023428365.1 Pseudomonadota bacterium
GATTCACCGACCAGTCCCAGCGTCTCGCCGCGCTTGACGTCGACGCTCACCTCATTGACCGCTCGGACCAGTTTCGTGGGCTGGAACAAGCCCTTCGACACCGGAAAGAATTTACTCGCCTTTCGGATGTCGATGATCGCTTCGGCGCCCGTATCGACGGCCTCTCTCTCGATAACCTCGGCTTCGCGTACCGGGCCAGCCAGCGCTTCGATCTCATGAAGCCGATGGCAGGCAGCCAGATGATCAGGTTCTCCCTCGATCAGGGCCGGGACCTCGAGGCATTTGTCGATGGCATACGGGCAACGTGGCCGGAAACGGCAACCTTCAGGCGGATCGAGAAGATTGGGCGGCGCACCCTCGATGGTCGCCAGCTTGGCGTTGCGACCACGATCCAGCCGAGGCACGGCCGACAGGAGACCGCGCGTATAGGGATGGAGGGGACGCCCGAAGACTCGCTCCGCCGTTCCGCTTTCAGCCAGCCGCGCGGCGTACATGACATTCACGCGGTTTGCGTATCGCGCCACGATGCCCAGGTTATGGGTGATGATGATCACCGCAATGCCAAGGCGCTGCGTCAGCTCCTTCATCAATTCCAGGATTTGCGCCTGGATCGTGACGTCAAGCGCCGTGGTTGGTTCGTCGGCGATCAACAGCTTCGGATTGCAGGCCAGGCCGATCGCGATCATGACGCGCTGCCGCATACCGCCCGAAAGCTGGTGCGGATACTGGTCCAGCCGACTGTCAGGATCGGTGATGCCGACAAGGGTCAGCAGCTCGATGGCCCGGTTTCTGGCCTCCTCATCGCTCATCCCGAGATGGATTGTCAGTGGCTCGGTGATCTGCAGCCCGATCCTGAGGACCGGATTGAGCGACGTCATCGGCTCCTGAAAAATCATCGCGATATCGCGACCGCGAATCCGACGCATCTCCTCATCGGAGAGCTTCAGAAGCTCCTGACCATTGAAGCGGATGCTGCCTGACGGAATGCGAGCTGTTCCAGGCGGCAACAAGCGCATCGTGGCCAGCGCGGATACCGACTTTCCCGAACCGGATTCGCCGACAATCGCAACCATTTCGCCCGGATAAACCGAATAGCTCAGACCATCGACAGCCCGGACGATGCCATGTCCAGTTTCGAACTGGACACGCAAATCTTCGATCTCAAGTACAGGGCTCAACCCGCCAGCATTGCTCGCCAGCGCTGCTGAATCTGTCCGCCCTGTCGCCTCGAGGTTCGTAACGACCTCGTTGTTCAACAGTGAATTCCTCCCAAACAGGCGTAATTGTTAGCAGCCTGAGCCGGGTCGGTCGAGCCTTTTGCCCTCCGCGGCGCGCATAAACTCATGTGAACGGCTAACGGCTTTCGCTCATTGAGAATATTCCACGGACAGGACCCATCGAACAGCGGTATGGCGACCTTACGCGCACTCGACTTAGGTCTATACTTGCCGCCGCTGCGGGAGATCTGATGCGCCTGTCGCGGCACGAAGCCGGATTGGCCTCTGTTTGATCGCGTCCGCTGAGCCGCCGTGCGATTCCGAGATAGCCCAGCGCACACTCAGCGCCGCTCTCGCGGCGATGCAAAATTGGCGCTGTCATTCTTATTTTTCAACGCGCTCCGAGCCAGGCAGGTCAGAGCTCTTGTCCCGATGCGGCGCATACGTTTAGGTAACACTTGGGCCTCAACATTACTGCGTCGCGTCGCGTTGCGTCGTTGGAGGCGGGGGCTATTCGAGGGACACCATGAATTTTGCTCAGACGGCATCGCTCTGCATCCTGCTCGCTGGCACCGGCGTGATTTTGGCAGCACCGCAAGCCAGCGCGCAGAGCGGATGGTCTGGCGGAGCCCCTGTCTTCCAAAGCGATATCGAGCAGCGTGAACGTCAGCTTGAGGAGCAGCGGGCCGAACGGCGCAAGACCTACGGCAACGTTGTCTATCCCAAGTACATGGACGGTGGAGACAAGCCCAATATCACTCCCGAAAAGCCCCCGATCGTATATCTGACCAAGAATGAGGCGGCCGGCACGATCATCGTCGATACCGGTGGCCGCACGCTTTATTACGTACTCCCGGGCATGCGAGCCTACGCTTATCCGATCTCCGTCGGCCGTGAGGGCTTCACCTGGACGGGAACGGAGAAGATAAGCCGTATTGCATCCTGGCCGTCCTGGACGCCGCCACCCGAGATGCGCCAGCGCCAGCCGGGTCTGCCGATTACCGTATCGGGGGGCATGCTCAATCCGATGGGCGCGAAGGCACTTTACCTCGGCAGCTCGATCTATCGCATCCACGGTACGAACAATGATCGCTCAGTCGGGCGAGCGTCGTCATCGGGATGCTTCCGCATGCTGAACGAGCACGTCACGCATCTGGCGACGCTCGCGAAGATCGGTACGACGGTCAGGGTTGTAAAGAACTATACGGAGGTCAGCACCTCAGCGCCGCTGTCATCGCTGTTTTCCGGCTTTAGCACGGGCGGCGATCCAACCCCGGCTCCAAAAAAGACCAGGACGAACTGAGCTCGTCTGACACAGCAGCGTCATATCGTTCCGACGATTACGCCGCCCGCGCTGTCTTCCTGGGCGGCTGAAAAAGCGAGGCCGGTATTCACCCGGCGACACTCCAAAACACCACTGAAGACCCACTGGAATGCGGCAGGGTTTTCATAGCCCGCGCGATCTGCTCAACTGATCGTGTGGTGAACTCCGCAACTTGCGCGCTTTGGCGCCGCGCACATTCTGCGCGTACTGGGTGCTCCAGTCCGCCATCGTCTTGAACCGGCGTTGAAACGTTCGCTCCTCGAGGTGAATTGGACACTCCACGGGCGGCGATGCACCATTCTTCAATCGAATCTCTCGCACGGTGAGCCCGTGGCGCGGTATACGTCCGTCAACGGAGGAGTGGCGTCATGATCCTCGGACTTTCGATCGACAACTTCGTCACGCTGCATGTCGTCATCAGCCTCGTTGGGATCGTTACCGGCTTGGTAGCTATCCCGACTCTGGCGGCGGGGCGATGGCTGGGCGGCTGGCACGCCATCTTCCTGGCGAGCACAGCGGCGACCAGCATTACCGGGTTCCTCTTTCCATTCGGCGGCATAACGCCGGGCATTGTTATCGGCATCATCTCAATGATCGTGCTTGGCGTCGCGTATGCCGCCTATCTCGCACTGAACAGTGCCGGGTGGGCCGGACCGATCTACGCAATAAGCGCTACGATCGCGCTTTACCTCAATCTCTTCGTGCTAGTGGTACAGGGCTTCATGAAGGTTTCGTGGCTGCACGATCTTGCGCCAAACCAGTCAGAACCACCCTTCGCGATAGCTCAAGGACTTGTGCTGCTCTTCAGCCTCATCATGGGCTTCTATGCCGTCCGGGGCGCTCGCAGGATTTGGCTGGGACGACGTGTTGAAGCTGGACGTTCAGTCGAAAGCTGAATACTCCGCGACGCGGCAAAAAGCACTTATTGTCGCCCCGTGTACCGGCCATTTCGGAGACTAAGATCAGAGAAAGTGGCGACCCCGGCAGGATTGCGAAAGGGCCAATCCATGCTGAAATCGCTCAAGAATCTCCTCCTCCGCCAACGCACCATCTCCGATCTCACAACCGCCTATCGCGAAAGTCGCGCCTTCCTCGATCTCGCTGACTCAACCGCATACGCTTACGGCTGCGTGCTGGCTCGTTTGGAACGCGACCTTGGCCCCGAGACTCCACTGTCCCGACTAGACCGACAACGGATCGAAACCCTGCTCGCCTCACAGACGCCCGGCGCAGCGATGGAGAGCATCAAGAAGCTGCGCATCCTAATCCGCCTCGCGATAGCGCGCGGATGGATGGATCGCGATCCAACAAGCGGATTGAGAAGGCCGAAAGCAGGGAAGGGACATCATACGTGGAGCGATGGCGAGATCGCGCTATTCCGCACCCACTGGCCGCTCGGCACGATGGAGCGCCTCGCCTTCGAGCTGCTCCTCAACAGCGGCCAGCGCCTCGGAGACTGCTACCTCATGCGCTGGAGCGATATCCGCGAGGACGTGCTCTATGTCCAGCAGAGCAAAACCGGCGTCTCACTGATGATCCCGCTACATCCCGACCTTACAGCGGCGCTGACCCGTGCGACGGCGGACGATGGCACAATCCTCAAGACCATCCGAGGTCGAGCCTTTAGCACCGCGCCATCGTTCGCTATGTGGCTCGCCCGCACGATAGACGCGACTCAGCTCCCGAAGCGCTGCGTTCCTCACGGCCTGCGCAAAAGCGCCTGCCGCCGTCTCGCAGAGGCAGGCTGTAGCGCGAGTCAGATCGCGAGCATCTCTGGTCATCGGACGTTGAGTGAGGTCTCGCGCTACGTTGCGGCGGCTGATCAGGCGCGGCTCGCAAAAGCGGCGATGGCACGCATAAGGGACTGCGGCTCGAAAGCCACAGGTTCCGCAATTGCTTCTTAAGAGCTTGGTACGAACAGAGAGATTCCAGCGAATCGTCGTACCTTCGCGCGCGGTAGGTCCCTGGTTTGGACCATTGCCACCCACTACCGGCAGGCCTTTCGTTCGGGCCACTACCGGGTAACTTGCTACCCCGCTTATTGAACGGCCTCGGTGGGAACGTCCCTTTCCTACCGGGGCCACTTCACGTGCTGTGAAGTGCAACAGTTGCACCATACCGATTCGGTATCGGTTCATACAGGGTGTATTAAAGCACCACTTGAGGAAGTTTCCTCACTGTGCCTCGGAAGACTCACCTGGATAACTTGGCGATTGGACTCGCTGCGTCGATAGCGACTCAGTTATCTCTCCGTCGTGGCATCAGCGCGGACTGGATGAAGACTTGGGTCTGTGTCGTTGACTCAAGGGGAGCTGTTTAGATTGGGCGTGTCACTGGCGATCCCGAAGACCCGACAGAGTTGCGGGCGCTGCGCAGCAATGTTTGAGGGATAGCAAAGCAGGGGCTCCTCACGGGGCCTCTTCTGCTTTCCACATCCACCTACCACCGCCGGAACAGGCTGATCAGCCATTCAACGGCTTCCCACGCGAGCTTTAGCGCGACGACGCCTGCAACACGCTTGACCCATCGCCAGCGTATATCGTTCGAAGGTTGTCTTGTTGAACGAGCGAGCGGCCGTGCAGGCACAACCTTGCGGCGCCTACCACGTGGTCGCGGAGGAAGCCCCAGCGGCAACTCGGGACTGGCATCGTCATTGGGATTGGAGGTCAAGAATCACCACCGTCAATTGGTCTCAGGTGGCTTCCCGATATGAGGGGACTCTCGGGAAAGGGCAAAGCGGTTTTGGAGTTATCCACACCCCCACCCAGCGAGTCACGATGCGCCAAACGCGAATCATCCGCCGCACGCCAAGCGCTAACCGCATGCGGTCAGCGGATGGGTGTCGTGAAGAATTAAACGTTGTCTGATATATGAACGCTGCTAGCGTCGAAAAACCGAGGCAACTGCCCGTTGCCCCGGTCGCCCTAACGGGTGGCACCCGCGCGACGCAAGAAGCCCACCCGGACCCCCATGCGTTGCGCGGGTGACGTCTTTGCTCCCCGCCGATCAGTCTGTCAACTGAGGTTTTTGCAACGATCCGTCTCAGCCCCCGGACCGGAAGCCCGTGTGGCGCTTGGGCTCAGCGCGCCCCTAGCAGCGTCGCTGGCGGCGATCTATGGGGCGGGACAAGCAATCCCTCATCCCAACTCCCCAGACCGTCCAGACTCGAATTTCGGGGTGTAGAAAAATCCGTACGGTTTTTCTGCGAGAGAGGGGGTGGCTGGGGAAACGGCTGGACAGAATGTCGCACTCTTGAGTCGCGGCTCGTAGTTCCTGGCAGGACCGGTCGCGACCGATCGCCGTTAACCTTAAGGGGGCCTGGGGGAAAGTGCCCCTGGCGGGCCGTTAACCTTACCGGTGCAGAGGATTCCGCAAATCGCTGGGGGATTCTCGTTAATGATCAACGGAGCATAGCTCGCTGCACCTGCGAAAGACGCGGCTCCAAGCGCAATCGCGAGACGCGGTTAACGGTCGGGAGAGGCGCGATTGTGCGCTGCGCAGCAGAGATTCCGCAACAATGTCAGTGCGGTAGTGGGGAAATTGCTGCACTGCGATTCGCGTAACAAGTCTTATGGAAAGTGAATCGCGTTCTGCAGAGGGCTAAGAGGCTGATCTGCCACTCTTTTCCGCGCCGTAGGCGCGGTTGTGCGCTGCACTTTCGGGGTATGCGCTATTAAGCATTAACGGCGGAGCTGACTTTGGACGCGGAACCAGCGGCTTCCGTCTACACAACACGGTCGGAACGGCGGGACTTATGCTCAAATCCGGATAAGTACGAGCCATCCCCGTTGCGCCAATGAGGAATCGCCAGCCCATTGCCATCCACGTTCCCCCGCACGTTCCCCTCTCAGCCTTTGGCGCGCTCCAAGAGGAGCTTACGCGCCATCGCCCTCAACGCCTGCTCGTCATAGAGGTCGTGATCGGGTCCGGGGCGAATCCTCGCTGTCGTCGCTCCAACCGCCATCTTCGAGCTGGTACTTCAACCTGAATCGGGTTCCGGATGGCACATGCAGCACCGCGTTGTCGCCGTCGTGTCGCCATTCGCTTTCCTTTGGCTGCCTCAGCGTCTCGCCGCTCCATCGCTGCCTTTCGGCGGAATCTACGCGATTCACCGCTCTCCGGTGCAGCAACTATCCGGGGTATCCGACCTATCCGACCATATCCGGGGTTTCAGGTGCATGACCAGATTCCCCTCATCTCTCCTTAAATCATTGATATTATTATATATTTTTCGCTTATCTCTTCGTCTATCCGAGGTCGGCTAGGCCGCGACGGCAACGTCGGATACCCCGGATACCCCATGCCGCTCGCAAGCCTCATCAATAGCTTCGAGCGTATAGCCCGGCACCTGCTTGCCGCCCTTCTCCCACACGCGCTTTTGTGACTTGAGGCCAAGGCTAGAGAGCCACAGCCCGCGCATGGTCGATGTGACTTCGCTGTCCTCGGTGATGTTGAGCTTTCGGTCCAACTCAGCGCTGGTGATGTAGCCGTCGCTGTGCTTGCGCGTGACGTTGAAGACTTTCCGGAGGAGCTTGATCTCTTCCGCTCGGGTCGTGCTGTCCCCTCATTCAGCTCCTCAATCGCCTCCATCGCGCGTTTGAGCCACCTCTCACCCGCATGGGCGGCGACCGCGAGGAGTGGCTGCCAGATGTCCTCCGTCCGCGATGGCGTCCCCTCCGGCGTCTTAATGTAGCGCGACTCAACCGGCGCAAGCCAATCTGCCAGCCGTTCTCTCAAGCCGTCGTAGTTATCATCCGGGCTGGCATCTGGCGGGCGCGTTCCGCTGGCGTCTCAGGCTGCATCCGGATCACGATGCAGCGAGACATCAGTGCGTCATTCCTCAATGAGCCGATCTTGCCGAGCGCGACCGGGAAACCGATGCTGGCGAAGACGGTTTGAAAGCGCTCGCCCTTCTTATCAGTCACCTTCTCCTTATGCGCGCTCTGCGCGGCGATCTCGGTTGAGGAACAGAGCAGGTTGAACAGGCGATCATCCATTTTATCGCCACCAGCTCCGTCGAGCTGATCGAGGGCGAGGGAGACGCGCTGCTTCTCCTTCCGTAGATCGCGGATAGAGGCGAGCGAGGTGCCATTCTCCAGCTTAATGCCGCCGTCGGAGCAGGCTGCAATCATGCGTAGGAGGGCGCTCTTTCCACATGAAGGGGAGAGCGATGTTGTCAGTAAGCGAGGCGTGTATTCGAGACGCGCAAGAACGCGACTGGCTATGGCTTGCCAAGACAAAGAGACCCTAGACGGCCTGATCACTGCGGCGTTCGAGCAAGACTTGCTCGATTTGATCGCGATCAGAAACATTGTCTCGCCGCCCGCTGGCTTGATCGCGACACACAAATATCGCCGGGCGCTGGCCGACTACTGCTCCATGCTGGAAGGGGTGAAGCAGAGGTTGGAGCAATTCGAAGATGCCGCAAACCCATAGGAGAGACCCATGGCTGAGCTGACCTTGGCACAAGAGCTAGACCTCATTGACGCGCTCCACATCCAGTTCGGCGCGATCTTGAGCGAGATCGACTTGCTCGACGAGATCACCGGACTTGAGAAAAGGACGTTCTATCTCAACTATCGCCAGCGCAAGATTGATCTCTCGTCTCGCGATTCGCTCTTCCCTGGCACCTAGCGGGCAGAGGTCGAGGAGCTGGCATATCCCGCTGAACACACGACGCGGTTGCGGAGAGGTATCCGTGAGTCCAGCGAAAGAGCAGCGAGAGCGTCAAGCAGAGGCGGTACGAGCGGCAGCGAAGGCACAGAGCAGGCAGCGGCTAGAGCGGCATCGACGCGGCAAGTTGGAAGCGGTTTTCGAGATCGTCATAGAAGAGAAGCCAACGAGCTACGGAAGCAGCTTAGAGCCGACATATACACGCGGTCGTAAGTGAGATCGGCATGGGGCGGCATGCCGTGTGAGTTCCACAGGCGATGACATGGGCTTGTGGAAAAGGCTGATCGCAGATTGCCCGTCTCGCGGTCAGCAGCGAGGGATGGAGAGCTGAGACTCCAGGCCCTCGCATCTCCACTCTGTACCGGTGTGCTCCTCGCCGGCACCTGGGGATCGCGGGTTTACCCTTGCGCTCGCGGTCCCCTCCTTTTGTATGTGCTGACCCACATGCGAATCCCCCTTACCCTCTCGCGAGCCGCCTCTTGAAAGGCCCGCGTTAGCAGCGCTTGGCGACCCCGGCAGGATTCGAACCTGCGACCTTCGGATTAGGAATCCGACGTTCTA
Organism: Pseudomonadota bacterium; assembly: GCA_023428365.1. Lineage (GTDB taxonomy): Bacteria > Pseudomonadota > Alphaproteobacteria > Rhizobiales > Hyphomicrobiaceae > ZC4RG25. Next base: position 8,776 of record JAEYYQ010000398.1, read on the forward strand.
TCCGGCTGAACTACGGGGCCGTATCGATGACTGTCAGGCCAAAACGTCTGGCCAATCAGCGCGCGCCGGGCGACATTGGGTGCCGTGGCGAAGTGAAAAACCGTATTATGGGTGTTTAGGGCACGCCGGGCAGGGCGGCAAGGGGGCGTCGCGCATCGTGGCAAGGAGAGCGTTGATCGCATTGGCGCTTGCCGTTTCGCTGACACTCGGCGGAATAAGAAGTGGTGAATCTGCCAATGCCGCCGAATGCACGCTGAAGCCCGGCCCATCGTCTCGCACGGCCGTGCGCATCATCGATGGGGAGACTTTCGCTCTGGATGACGGCAGCACCGTCAGGCTGATCGGCGCTCTTGCGCCACGTCGCTTCGAAAGCTCGACCGACCAAGCCATTTGGCCACCGGAACAGGACGCCAAATCAGCGCTTGAGCGCCTCGTGCTCGGCAAGCCTGTGGAGCTGGAGATCGGCGGGCGACAAACCGACAGGTACGGGCGCGTGTTGGCGCATGCCTACGTTCAGGACAATGGGCGCCGCCTCTGGGTCCAGGAACAGTTGCTGCGTCATGGGAATGCGCGCGCTTACGCGCTGCGCGACAGCGACGCCTGCATGGACGCCCTGCTTACCGCGGAAAGGGACGCCCGAGACGCAAAGTCAGGGCTATGGGCACACGCCGCCTATCAGATCAAACCCGCCGATCAAATCGGTGACCTGCTTCGCGAGCGCGGTAGTTATCAGATCGTCGAAGGCCGCGTGGTCGACGCAGCGGATATCCGGGGTCAGATGTTTCTCAACTTCGGTGAGAACTGCGCACCGATTTTACCGCCAGCGCACGGCCGCGCGAGCGCAAGGCCATCGAAGAAGCTGGTCTGGATCTCAAATCCCTCAAGGGCAAACGCGTACGAATTCGGGGTTGGATCGATCGAAGATCAGGCCCCGCGATCGAACTTCATCACATCAGCCAGATCGAAGTTCTGCCGGACTAAGACGACGTTTCCGGCTCTTCGTCGGCAGCGTCCGGCATCACGATTGTCACGCGCTTGGCGGCAAGATCAACGTCCGGCACGAAAGCGCGCGTAAACGGCAGCAATTCCGTGGCTCGCTTTCCTGTCAGCCGGATTTCGAGAATATCGCCGGCTCCGAAATTATGCACCGCCGCCACATCGCCAATCGGCGTGCCATCGGCAGCGACAGCCTGCAGGCCGATCAGATCGGCGTGATAGAATTCATCGTCGATCGTCGCTGGCAGCTTATCGCGCTCGACGCACAACCGAACGCCCTTCAGCGCTTCAGCAGCGTTGCGATCCGTTACGCCCGCGACGTGGGCGACCACACCTTTGCTCGTCGTGCGGATGACTTTGAGCGAAAATCGCTTCCCACTCGCTTCATCGGTGAGCGGACCATAACTCGCGATATCTTCCGGTGCTTGCGTGTAGGTGCGCACAAGCACATCGCCGCGAACGCCATGCGCCGCGGCGATGTAGCCAAGAACGATGCGGGGCCGGTCGTTATCCATCCGTCACCCGGTAGATATCATCGTGTGCAGCTTACGACTGTGCTGCTGCCTCAGCAGCTTCCTTGGCCTTTTCAGCCTCGGCAGCCTCACGCTCGCGGCGCTTCTTGCGCGGCTGGCCCTTCTGCGGGTTAGCCTTGGCGTCGCGCTTCATCAGGCCGGCGGCGTCGAGGAAACGAGCCACGCGATCCGTCGGCTGTGCACCGACCGACAGCCAATGCTTGCAGCGGTCGAGGTTCAGCTTCACGCGGTTGGGATCGTCGCGCTTCAGCATCGGATCAAAGGTACCGACCTGCTCGATGTAACGGCCATCGCGCGGAGACGTGCTGTTGGCGGTCACGATGTAATAGTACGGGCGCTTCTTGGCGCCGCCACGCGACAGGCGGATCTTAACAGTCATACTCGTCGTCCTTCTCTTCTATCAGAATTGGCACTACCCGTTTTTCAAAGGGTTGATGCCGGTTGTTTTGGTCGCTGGCGTTCAGGCGAAGATCGCGAGGCCGCCGTTGTCCGGTTTCTCTACTTCTTCTTCCCCGGAAAACCGGGAAGTCCTGGAAACTTCGGCGCGCCTCCGCCCAATCCGGGCAAACCGCCACCCATGCCGGGCAGACGTGGTAGTCCGCCGGGCGGCAGACCGGGCATGCCTTTCGGCATCTCGCCGCGCTTCAATTGCTCGATCATTTCCGGTGTGGGCTCCGGCATGGCACCGCCGCCGCCACCGAACATGCGTGACAGCATGCCTTTGTTCTTGCCCATTGCCTTCATCATGTCGGCCATCTGCCGGTGCATCTTGAGAAGGCGATTGATCTCCTCGACCTTGGTGCCCGAGCCGGCAGCGATGCGGCGCTTGCGCTTGCCATCGATCGCCTTCGGATGACGGCGCTCATAGGGTGTCATCGAAGAGATGATCGCACCCTGGCGCTTCAGCATGCCGTCATCGAGATTGCCGGCTGGAATCTGCCCTTTGAGCTTACCCATGCCCGGCAGCATTCCGAGCACGCCGGACATGCCGCCAATCTTCTGCATCTGCTTGAGCTGTTCGGCGAGATCGGCCAGATCGAACTCGCCCTTCTTCATTTTCTGGGCGATCTGCTGAGCTTTCTCAGCATCGATCGTCTGCGCGGCCTTTTCGACCAGGCTGACGATATCACCCATGCCGAGGATGCGGCTGGCCACACGCTGCGGATGGAAATCCTCCAGCGCGTCCCACTTCTCGCCGACACCGAGCAGCTTGATCGGCCTGCCGGTCACCGCGCGCATCGACAGCGCAGCGCCGCCGCGGCCATCGCCGTCGACGCGCGTCAGCACGATGCCCGTCAGGCCGATGCGACCTTCGAACGCCTTGGCTGTGTTGACCGCGTCCTGGCCGGTGAGGCTGTCAGCCACCAGCAGCACTTCGTGCGGCTGCGTGATGGTCTTGACCTCGGCGACCTCGGCCATCAGTCCTTCATCGACCGTGACGCGACCGGCGGTATCGAGGATCACAACGTCATAGCCACCGAGCCGGCCGGCATCGAGCGCGCGCCGCGCAATCTGCAGAGGCGTCTGGCCAGCAATGATGGGAAGCGTCGCGACCTCCGTCTGCTCACCCAGCACGCGGAGCTGTTCCTGCGCGGCGGGGCGACGGGTATCAAGAGAGGCCATCAAGACCTTCTTCTTGTCGCGGTTCTTGAGGCGATAAGCGATCTTGGCGCTGGTGGTGGTTTTGCCCGAGCCCTGCAGACCGACCATCAGGATCGCCACCGGCGGTTCGGCCGCAATATCGATCGGCTCGGCATCCGAGCCCAGCACGCGGACCAGTTCGTCATTGACGATCTTGACGACCATCTGGCCCGGAGTGACCGACTTCACCACGTCCTGACCAACGGCCTTGGCCTTCACCGTCTCGGTGAAGTCGCGCACCACATCCAATGCCACGTCGGCTTCGAGCAGCGCCCGGCGGACTTCGCGCATGGCTTCGCTGACATCGCTGTCCGTCAGCGCGCCGCGCTTGGTCAGCTTGTCGAAAATTCCTGAGAGGCGATCGGAGAGACTTTGGAACATCGTTATCCGTTTCGGTTGCGCAGGTCAGACAGCGA